>DASVKO010000077.1:0-21962 GCA_036385355.1 Dermatophilaceae bacterium | reverse complement strand
GTAGGACAGGTTCGGGGTGCTGGCCTCCGAGGCCAGATCGGTGGGTAGCCGGCTCAGGTCGACGTCTCGCTGGGCACAGTCCGCAGATCCGGTGATGCCGGCGAAGTACACGAACGGGTTGTGCCGGGCGGCGTACTGGTCACCGACCTTCGCCTTCTGAGTATCGTCGATCGCTCCGGGCGCCGGATGGCGACACGGTGCGCCCATGTCCTCCATGTACCCCTTCCACGAGCGACCAGACGAGGTGAGCTGACCGGCCAGGGTGGGCACGCTGGCCGGGTAGACACATCCCTGGCCCACCGCCTGTCCCGGAGGCACCGTCTGGGCACCGACGAACGGGGAGTATGTCTGGCAGTCTGCCTGGGTCTGCGCGTTGGGACCCTGCCCGGAGATCTGCGCCAGGTAGTTGGGCAGAGAGTTGTGCGCGGTGCCGAAGTACTGGTTCAGCAGGACTCCCTTGCTGCGCAACGTCGTCGACAGGTATGGCGCGGCTGAGCCCGGCCCCCAGGTCTGGTCGTAGCCCTTGTTCTCGAGGTTGATCACGAACACGTGACCGGCTGCGGGAAGATAGGCACTGCCCGCGGCGTCGGCCTTCCGACCGCTCGTCAGGATGGTGCCGGCCGCTGCGGCAACAGCAAGTCCTGCGACCAGCGCAACCGCGAGCAACCGCCGGCCGTTGGCCTTTGACGTGGGTTTCGATGCTGGCTTCGATGACTTTCTCATGCGGGCAGGCTCCATCCGTCGGCGATTGCTTTGTCCTTGAGCCCGCCCCACTCCTCGGCCGACTCCAGCTGTGCGGGTGCACAGGGGGGGCCGGCGACGAAGGGGGCGACGAGGTATCGGGGTGCGGCCGGTGAGGGCGGTGTGCTGAAGTCCAGGACCTCGGCGATGTTGGCGGCGTGTGCGTCGCGTGGCGTCAGCGGTTCCAGTCCCCAGCGCCACTCGATCGCCCGCAGCACGGAGGTGTGGTCGTAGGTGCCGTGTGCGACATACCGGCGTCTGGCACGTGGTGAGACGACCAGTGAGGGCACCCGGAACCCGCGCAGGGCCGCGTTCGGGTCGGCGTCCTCAGCGGTGCCCGGGGCGACGTGGTCGTAGAAGCCGCCCCACTCGTCGTAGTTGATGACCAACATCGTTCGTTCCCAGTTCGGGCTGCTGACGACCGCGTTGTAGACCTCGGCCAGGAAGGTCTCGCCGCTGCGGATGTCGGCGTGCGGGTGGTCGTCGCCCGAGGTTCCCGATCCCTCGTCGAGGAACCGCGGGTCCACGAAAGAGACCTCGGGGAGGGTCCCGGCGGCGCAGTCGGACAGGAAGGACGGGTACGGATGGGAGATGTCGAGGTACTTGGTGCCCCACAGTGCGGTGAAGGGGATGTCGCCGAAGTAGTAACGCCCGCGGAGCCCCGCGCCGGCCAGCCGGTCCCAGATCGTCGGCAGCGTGCTGGTCACACTCGAGTTGTGCAGGCGGTCAGTACGGGCGGAGTGCTGGTAGAAACGGTTGGGGTAGGTCTCGGCCATGGTCGCGGCGAAGTAACGGTCGCAGACCGTCCAGTCCGCTCCGGCCTGGCGCCAGAAGTCCAGGTCGCTCGAGTCGTAGTACCCGATCGCGAAGTCGTCGTTCTCCCCCGCCTTCAGCCAGCCGTCGCACTTGCCGTCGTTGAGCTCGATCCGGCCTCCCTCGTAGGAGTGGTCGGGGTCCGGACTCGCGCACCCCTGGTATGTCGCCAGGTGGTGCGTGCCGTGCGTGATGCCGTAACGGTCGACATACTGCATCCCGGCCTGCTTGCCATCGGCGCCGGGCATCCAGCCCAGGAAGTGGTCGAACGAACGGTTCTCCATCATCACCACGATGATGTGGTCGATGCCGGAGGCGACAGGATCGGGAAGGACTGCCGCTACGGCGGGGACGGCACCGGCGCCGGTCGCCCGGTCGGCAGCCGACATCGAGGCGGCCACGGCCAGCCCGGACGTGGCAAGGAAGCTTCTGCGAGAGAGGGTCACGCACAGCACAACTCTCGGTCTGGGCCGAAAGTCACGGCTTGGCGAGCTGGTTCACCAGTTGTTCACGCGGCGTTGGCCCTGGCTCTTCTCATCAGCACGGCCCACCCATCTCGAAGCTGACTACCCCATATCGCGCTGTCTTGCGCGATATGAGGTAGTCAACGCCCGCAACGGCCGATAGCAGACCCTTCGTGTGGGTTTCGCGGTCGCTCTTCCAATCCGTAGGTCCTGTCACCTGACCAGTGGGGATCGCTCTCCCGCTGGTCAGGCGGAGGGGCTCGGCAGGGTCTGCTGCGGCTCGACCCTGACCGTCTGCTCCAACGGCATGAGGATCCACAGGATCGGGTAGAACAGGATCTGGCTTCCTGGGATGACCATGAGCAGCAGCACGAAGAGGATCCGCGCGGGCCACGGTGCGATGCCGAAGCGTTGGCCGAGCCCGGCGCACACGCCGCCCAGGACCCGCCCCTCCCGCGGTCGGACCAGACCCTGCCCGGCGAAACTCTGGCGGATGTCGTTCATGGTTGCTGCACTTCCTTCAGGACGGTGTCCAGGGCGTCTCCCTGACACCTCCACTGTGCGCCGCGGGAGAAGTCCGGAACATCGGGGAAAGCCCTGACCCGACCCCGAGTTCCCGGCCCCCGACACTCAGGGTCCCGGAGCCCGGGGTCCGGGGTAGCTGGGCCCGCGGCGGTTGGCGCCGCGTTCCGGTCGGACAGGCGGTTCACTGCCCAAGAGCGTGGATGGTCACGCCCTGAACGACCCGGTTGTCCAGTGCCCGTGCAGCCGAGCTCTGTGCGGTCAAGGCCGCTTCGGTCGCGGCCGCCAGCCGCCCTGCCAGCCGGTCGTCGGCGGTCGAGGACCTCATGGTGAGCCAGGTCGCGAGGGTCATGCAGGTGAAGCTGGAAGTCATCGCGAAACCCACGTCGTTGGCACCCTCAGGCATGAGCAGAACCAAGGAACGTTCGGCGTCGACGTGGCGGCGGTAGAGCTCACCAGCGGAATTGCACGTGACGACCAGGTGGTAGACCTCGGTGAGGCACTGCTTGGCGAGCTCCGTGGCCGCGACACTCTCCGGGCTGTCGCCGGAACGGGCGAACGAGACAAGAAGCGTCGGCCGGTTCTCGGCAAACGACTCGCGGCCCGGGGGTGAGCCGTTCAAGACCGGCGGCGGGGGTCTTACTGCACCAGACCGCGGATCATCGTGTTGACGGTGAATTCGAACTCATCGACCACGCCTGACTGCCCTTTCTTCAGGCTGTCGATCAGCCGGGGGTACGTGGCGGCGCCCAGCGCGGGCAACAGGGGAACGATCGAGTCTTTGCCGGCATCTGCGCCAGCCGGGATGCTGCGCATCATCGCGGCATGATTTCGCACGATGCCCTGCAGCAGAAGCGCCGCACTCAGCCGCTCGGTAGAGCGGGCCGGCCCGGGTGGTCACGGTCTCCTCCAACGCGCACGCCATGGGACGGATCGACTTCGACGACCTCCAGGGCGAGCAGTCCTACTCCGGTTCGCGCGCCTACAACCAGTCCAAGCTCACCAACGTCCTGTTCACCTACGAGCTGGCCAGGAGACTGACGGGCAGTGCCGTCACCGCCAATGCGCTGCATCCCGGCGTGGTGACCACCTCCTTCGGAGCCGAGGACCCCGGTCGCCTCCAGCGGCTGTTCGTCCCGTTCGCGCAACCCTTCATGAATACCCCGGCCCAGGGCGCCGCCACGTCAGTCCACCTGGCTGCCTCCCCCGACCTCGATCAGGTGACGGGCCGCTACTTCGCCAGCAGCAAACCCCGGAGATCTTCCGCTCGCAGCCACGACGAGGCCGTTGCCTCACGGCTCTGGCAGGTGAGCGCAGATCTGGTCGGCCTCACCACGGCCGGCTGAACCGACCTTCGATCCGCCTGACGGATAACAGGTCGACCCGCGCGAGGTCAGTTGATGAGGTAGCCGTTCCACTGCCACCCGATCTGACGTGGCGCCCCTGGCGAGCTCCGTGTACGAACGGGGGCGCCCGGTTCGGCCTACGGCGTCAACTGTCCGTCGGCGACGGTACGTCCACCCGGATCTCGGCTCCCAGGCGGGCGTCACCGACCAGCTTCAGGGCGTCGCCGGACCAGAACTTGCCGGGGTCGAAGTAGTTCGTCGGCCGGTCACCGGCAAGGAGCCCCATCGCCTGGTAGGTGCCGGCCACCACCTCCGCGCAGTAGGTCGACTCCACCGACGCCGGTCGACGCAGCCGGCCGCGGAGCCAGCGGCCGGCCAGGGTCGTCGTCGCAGGGAACGGGGTGCCGTTCGTGCGCGCGATGGTCCGCAGTAGCGAGTCCTCCATCTCACGGGTGACCGAAGAGTCGAGCTGCCGCAGCCAGGTCCGCTGGTTGTACCGGTGGCTCCACTGTTCGACCGCCGAGCGCAGGTCATGCAGCTGCGCTCCGCGGTGGTGGTCGCCGGTCCACACGTCGAGCAGCCCCCGGCCCAGCTCGGCGTGCCACATCAACGGCGGCAGATCATCGAGGACGACCGACATCCCGACGTGGTTGACAGGGGCGTTGGTGACGGCTCGGATAGCGTGGTCCGCGGTCGACCTGCCCCGGAACAACCACAGGTCGCCCGTGCGGGTCACGTCGACAGCCGCCTGCAAGCTCAGTACTGCGTCATCCACGAAAGGGTCTCCTGTTCATGAACCCCTGGAAGGTTCTCGGTCTGGCCGGTATCGCCGGTGTCGCCGCGGCCGGTGTCATCATCGCCCGCGAGCAACGGCAACGGACGCTGCTGGCACCCGAGGATATCCGTGCCCGGCTTCACGAGAGGCTCGAGCAGGCGGCGGCGGAACCGGCCCGGGGCACCGTGCCGGACGTTCCAGTCAGCCCGACGACGCGCCGGCGATGGTTGCCAAGACGGCGCCGACGCGCCACCGGGGGCAGCGTCGGAGCCGGCTGATATCAAGGTGGCCATGCAGTCATCAGTGGCCGTCGCGCACGATCTCGTGACCAGGATCCAGCCCTTCGATGAGACCGAGCGCGCACACCGGGCCGCCGCGATCTGCTGGCTGGAGTCCACCGACGACGTGTTCCGACGAGTGAGGCCGGCAACCCCGCCGAAGCACCTGGTCTCGTACTGCGTGGTCGCCGACCCGGGCGACCTGAGCATCTTCCTGGTCGATCACGTCAACGCCGGCCTGTGGCTGCCGCCGGGCGGGCACGTCGAGCCGGACGATCACCCGCTTGAGACCGCTCGTCGGGAGCTCGCCGAGGAGCTCAACCTCGACGCAGACTTCTCGGTGATCGGCACCCAGCCACTGTTCGTGACCGTCACCGAGACGGTGGGCGCAGACCACGGTCACGTCGACGTCAGCCTCTGGTATGCCGCAGCCGCGGACCGAAGGACACCCATGACCCCCGATCCGCGCGAGTTCAACGGCGCCTGTTGGTGGACCGCCGACGAGATCGCGAGCGCACCGGGCGAACCCTTCGACCCCCACTTCCACCGCTTCATGGCGAAGCTGATCAGCTGGCGCGCTGAACCACGGGCTGCCGAGCATCACCGCGCTTCCGGCAGCTGAGACGCATTGAGGCAGGGCGATGAGGCAGGGCGATGAGGCAGGGCGATGAGGCAGGGCGATGAGGCAGGGCAGGGCCCGGCTCGCCCGTCCTCGTCTTTCATGCTGGCTGACGCCTGCGCTGGAGCCCGGCCCGGTCCGTCAGCAGGTTGTCGCGGCCCGGACCTGATGGTCAGGACGATGGACCAGGCGCCGGAGCATGCTCAGGGCAAGCCTGGGTGCGCTCAGGATGACCGGCCGAGGCGCGCCAGCTCGTCGGCGCTGAGGTCGAGGTCGACGGACCGAACCGAGTCGCGGACGGTCTCCGGGCGCGATGATCCCGGAATCGGGATGACCACGGGCGCGGTCGCGAGCATCCACGCCAGGGTGACCTGCTGCGGGCTGACTCCATGCGCGTCGGCGATCTCCTGGAAGGCCGCGAACCTCGAGCCGAGGTCGGCCGCCCGGGAGATCCCCCCGAGGGGGGACCAGGGGAGGAAGGCGATCCCCATCTCCTGGCAGAGTCGCAGCTCGGGCTCAGAGCTGCGGTACGCCGGCGAGAACTGGTTCTGCACGCTGACGAGGCGGCCGCCCAGGACCTCCTGCGCGGTGCGGATCTGGTCGGGGCTCGCATTCGAGATCCCCGCCATCCGGATCTTCCCGGCATCCAGCAGGTCGCGGATGGCGCCCACCGACTCCTCGTACGGAACACCCGACTCATCCGGGCGGTGCAGCTGGTACAGGCCGATCGCCTCGACCCCCAGCCGCCCCAGGGACGCGTCGCACGCCGACCTCAGATGGTCCGGCGAGCTGTCGATGGTCCACGAGCCGTCACCCGGCCGCAGATGGCCGCCCTTGGTTGCGACCAGGACGTTCGTCGTGTCGCCTCCGTAGGATCTCAGCGCCTCCGCGATGAGGGTCTCGTTGTGGCCCACCTCGTCGGCGCCGACGTGGTACGCGTCGGCCGTATCGATCAGGGTGATCCCCGCGTCCAGCCCGGCGTGGATCGTCGCGATGGAACGACTTCGCTCCGGACGACCCTCGATGGACATGGGCATCCCGCCCAGCCCGATCGCCGAGACCGTCATCGTCCCAAGAACCCGAGTCTTCATGCCAGCAACCTACCCACATAGGAGGAGCCGGACCTCGGCCAGCCCCTCGAGAGCACGAACGGCCGCGGCAAGAACCGGCTCCGCCGCCCGTTGCATCCCGTGGGTGCTGCTCGATAAAGTTGTGCTCAGGTCAGGAGAGGGCTTCGCCCGCGAAGCCCCGGCAACCCGGTCGTGCCGGGTGCCATCCCGCAGGGGGACCAGCCGGCCGCCAGGAGGCGGCCGGAAGCAGCGGAAATGCAGGAGTAGCCATGGCGGCTGCACGATGGCCTCACGACGCGCCACTCACGGTCCTGGTGGACGACGTCCGGGACTTCAAGGACGAACGCCCGGCGTTGGTCGCGCGCTCATCGCCGCAGGCCCTGGCACTGCTGGATGAGCTTGAGGGTGTTCGGATCGACCACCTGTGGCTTGACCACGACCTGGCCGGCAGGGACACCATCGGTCCGGTGGTCGACCTGCTGGTACATCGCGCGAAGGCAGGAGTACCGCTGGACGTGGGGCAGATCCACATCCACACGATCAACCTTGTCCCGGGCGTCGAGATGGCAGTCGTACTGCGCTCAGCCGGCTGCGTCGTCGTACGCAGCTTCGCCCTCACCATGTGGACCCGCCTGTTCTGAGGGTCTCCCGCACAGGCCCACTTCTCAGACGGGGCCGACCTGCTTGAGGAGCCCGTCGCCTCAGCCGGTCATCTCAGTCGCCCGATCAGCCGGTCGTCTCTCAGCTGGTCGAGTCGGGCGCCGGGCTCAGTCCGCCGTCGGCTTCAGCACGAAAACGGGGATCGAGCGCTCCGTCTTGGCCTGGTAGTCGGCATAGTCGGGGAATGCGGCCACGGACCACTGCCACCAGATCGACTTCTCCTCACCGGTGACCTCACGGGCGGTCATCGCCTGGACGACCGCGCCATCCTGCAGCACGACATGCGGGTTGGCCAGAAGGTTGTTGTACCAGACCGGATTCTCGGGCGCGCCGCCCATGGAGGCCACCGCGGCATACTCTCCGTTGTGCTCGACCCGCATCAGCGGCACCTTGCGCACCTTGCCCGACTTGGCGCCACGGGTGGTCATGATGATCACCGGCATGTCACGCATGGTCGTGCCGGACGTGCCACCTGACCCTTCGTACTCCTGAACCTGGTCGCGGACCCATTGCGACGGACTGGGCTCGTACTCACCGTTCAACCACATGGGACCACTCAACACCAGAGCCCCCGGCGATGTTCCGCCACCCTGGCTCCGGGTGTTCACCGGCTGGCTCAGCCGGTGACGTCCTTGTCGGAGAAGCGGGCCCACGCGGCGAGCCAGAAGACCAGCATGTACCCGGCGGCCGTCAGCAGCCCGCGGGTCAGGTCGCCCCACGCGACGGGATCCCTGAGCACATCCCCGAAGGACATCCACCAGTGTGTGGGAAGCCACTCGTGCAGCCAGGACAGCTGTGGGATCGAGTCAAGGATGAAGCTCATGACGTTGATGATGACCACCGCGATGGTGGCCCCGATCGGCTGCTCGGTCAGGGTCGAGACGAACAACCCGATCGCCCCCAGGGAGGCGAAGCACAGCCCGAGATAGAGGGTGGCCATCAGGACGCGAAGGACAGCCGGTCCCATGCCGATCTGGGTGCCCGAGAGCAGAGTCATCTCGCCGCCCCCGAAGAGCGCCAGCCCGACCACCGACCCCACCAGCGAGACCCAGATCGTTGCCACCAGAGCGAAGATCGTGATGGCGGCGAACTTCACCGCCAGCAGCCTCGTGCGGTGCACCGGCACCGTGAGCAGATAGCGCAGGGTGCCGATGTTCGCCTCCCCGGCAACGGAGTCCCCGGCGATCGCCGCCACGGCCAGCGGCAGGAACAGCGCCAGCTCGATGCTGAGCGCCGCCAGGGCGACGAACAAGCCGTTGGCCGTGATCGAGCCGAAGAAGTCGGGTCCACGTCCGGGTCTGGGCGTGGACACCTTGACGGTGATCGCGATCATGATGGGCACCAGGGCCAGGATGCCCAGCCCCGCCTGGTTGCGGCGACGTCCGAAGATCAGCCGAAGCTCTGAGCGCAGGAAGCGGGTCGAGACGTGGCGCAGTGGCCGGGCCGCCGACGATGTGGTCGTGCCGCTGGTCAGGCCGCTGCCCGGGTCTGGGGCCAGATCAGCCGCTGACATTGAAGCCCTCCCCCGTCAGGGAGACGAACAGGTCCTCGAGGCTCGGGCGCTCGACAGCGAACCCGGTCACCGGCACACCATCGGCCACCAGCGCCACCACTACTCTCTCCGCAGCCAGACTCCCCAGGGTGCCGATGGCCAGACCCGGTTCGACCACGATGTCTGTCAGCCCGAGCCCCCGCAGCACCCGCGCCGCATCTTGTGGCCGGACGGTGACGACCCGGGCCCGCGGCTCGCTGACCGCTCGCACCTGGCCGATCGGCCCCTGGGTCAGCAGCCTGCCGACGTGCATCACCCCGATGTGGGTGCACACCTGCTCGACCTCGGACAGGAGATGGCTGGAGACGAGCACCGTGGCCCCGTCGTCGGCCAGCGACCCGATGAGGTGGCGGACCTCGCGGGTCCCCTGCGGGTCGAGGCCGTTGGTCGGTTCGTCGAGCACCAGCAGCTCACGTGGCGCGAGCAGGGCCCCGGCGATCGCGAGCCGCTGACGCATGCCCAGGGAGTACGCGCGGTACTTCTTGTCCGCCGCCGCGAGGAGCCCCACCCGGTCCAGGGCACCGTCGACCCGAACCGTCGTGGTGCGCGGATCGGCATGACGGTCAACGGAGTCCAGCCGCACGAGATTCGCCCGGGCCGACAGGTACGGGTGAAATGCCGGGCCCTCGACGAGCGAGCCCACCAGCGGCAGGACCTCCCCCGCACGGTCGGGCATCTCCTGTCCGAGCAGGCGGTGATGACCCGCGGTGGGCCTGATCAGCCCGAGCAGCATCCGGATCGTCGTGGTCTTGCCGGAGCCGTTCGGGCCGAGGAACCCGTAGACGGCCCCGCGTGGAACCCGCAGGTCGACGGCGTTGACCGCCACCTGCTGGCGGAACCGTTTGGTCAGCCCGCTCGTGGCGACCGCCATGTCTTCCGTCGCCGGACCGCCCAGCCCGTCGGTCACCTGGCCGCCAGCGCGGCGTACAGACCCTCCGGCGTCACGGCCCCGACCGCGAGCCTGCCATCATCGGTGAGCAGCGCCGAGAACGCGGTGCCGGACATCAGGTGCCCCGAACCCCAGCTCCCCGAGACCCTCGGCAGCAGGGTGACGATCTTCGTCAGCTGGGCCAGATTCTTGTCAGCCACGGCTCCGGTGCGCCCACTCGTGCCGGCCTTGGCGTTGGCCACGGGCATCTTGACCACCATCACGCTGCCCCAGCCTTTACCGACAACCTTGGGCAGCTCGGCCGAACTCGGTCGTGGTGCAACGGTCTTGCTCTGACCCGCAGCAGGTTTCCTGGCGCCGCTCACTGTGGCGCCGCTCACTGTTGCGTCGGTCACCGTGGTGCCCGGCGGCGGCTTGAAGGCGAACTGGGCGGCGTCGGGCCGGGCGAAGTCGACAGCGCTGAACCCCACCTCGAACACCGGGTCGGGCACATGCTTGGCGAACACCTGGACCCGCAGCGGAACATGCTCGCTTCCATCGATGGCCACCCGCACCTGTTCCACCAGCGAGGTGGCCTCCTTGGGCGTAAGCACGAGCTCGTAGGCAGAACGCCCGGCCACCGTCGCGGTGCCACTGGTCGTCACCACGGTGCTCGGGCTGATCGCCGCGAGTGCCTTCTCGGCAGCCGCCTGAGGTGAGGTGGGCAGGTCGGCCGCACCCGGCATACCGGAAGCGACCATATTTGCGCCGTTCCTGCCGTTCTTGCCGTTCTTGCCCGCGGCGTCGTGGGCGGGCGCCAGGTAGTGCTTGGCCGTCTTGTCCTGGCTGGCCCAGACCCAGACGTCCTTTCCGTTGCGGATGACGTCGGACTCGCCCAGCGTCCCGAGCAGGGCCATCCGGGCCTTGTCCGGGCCGGCGAACCAGACCCGCATCGTGTGCGTGCCCGAGATCAGGGACGTGAGATCCGAGCTGGCCATGCCGCCGGAGCCACCCGAGGTGGGCAGCTCCGGCAGACCGAGCGCGGACTTCTGGACCACGGTCCCGGACAACCCGCCCAGGCGCGCCTTCTGCACGTCCACGAGAAGCTGCGCGGCGCTGCGAGCCCGCAGCCCGGAGCCGGCGATCGCGTGCAGACCCCCGATTGCCGAGCCTCCGCCGACAAGTGCCACCGCAGTCACCGCAGGGACCGCCCACCGCAGGGCCGGAGACTTCTCGAAGATGCTCATGGGATCATCCTGCACCCGCACCCCTGAGAGGGACCTGAGAGTCTGTGCGCGCGTGAGCACGCCGTGACAGGCTGTATGCCGTGCGACTGCTGGTGGTTGAAGACGAGCCCCGCCTCGGGGCGGCCCTCAAGCGCGGGCTGACCGCCGAGGGGATGGTCGTCGACGTCGCCATGGACGGGCCCGGGGGCCTGGAGGCCGCCCGCCACGGCGGGTACGACGCGGTGGTCCTGGACGTGATGCTGCCGGGGATGTCGGGCTACAACGTGGTGCGCACCCTGCGTAGCGAAGAGAACTGGGTTCCGGTCCTGATGCTCTCCGCCAAGGACGGCGAGTACGACCAGGCCGACGGTCTGGACTACGGCGCCGACGACTACCTCACCAAGCCCTTCTCTTTCGTGGTGCTGCTGGCCCGGCTCCGGGCACTGGTGCGACGCAAGATGCCCGCCCGGCCGGCCATCCTCTCCTCCGGTGGCGTCACCCTGGATCCGGCGACCCACGAGGTCGAGCTGACAGGGACCCCGGTCTCTCTGACCCCTCGCGAGTACGCCCTGCTGGAGTACTTCCTGCGCCACCCCGGCCGCGTGGTCAGCAAGACCGAGCTGCTCGACAACGTCTGGGACGCCACGGAGGACACCGACCCCAACGCCGTGGAGGTCTACGTCGGCTACCTGCGGCGCAAGATCGGGCGCGAGATGCTGCTGACCGTGCGCGGCTCCGGCTACCGTCTCGGCCCATGAGGGGCGCCCGCCAGCAGGGGCTGAGCCTGCGCGCCCGGCTCCTGGCCCTGGGCGTCGCGGGGGTGGCCATAGCCCTGGCCCTCGGCAGTCTCGTGCTGTACGCCGTGTTGACCTTCACCCTGAACCGCGCGCTGGACGACGGCGCGTTCGCCACCGCCCGAACGGTCGCCGCCATGGTCAGCGACGATGCCGTCCCGAACCCGCTGCCGGTCTCGGGCTCCCAGGTGGTGCAGGTCATCGACAGCTCCGGCGCCGTGGTCAGCGCGTCGATGAGCGCCGATCGGCTGACCCCGTTGCTGCGGCCTCCCGAGCTGACCAGAGCCCTGGCAGGAGAACGGATCTCGATCTCCGGAGCCCGGGCGGGACTGTCCGGGACCATGCACGCCATCGCCCTGCGCACGGGCTCGTCCTCAGCCTCCCGCAGCATCATCGTGGCCGTCCCTGCCCGCGACATCGAGCAGGCCCAGCGCGTCCTGCGCAACACCCTGCTGATCGCCTATCCCCCACTGGTCTTCGTCATGGCCCTCATCGCCTGGCGGGTCATCGGCTCGACCCTGGCGCCGGTGGAGACGCTGCGTTCGGGGGCCGCCCGGATCAGCGGGAGCGACCAGGACGAGCGGCTGGCGGTCCCTGAGTCTGCTGACGAGATCCGCGCGCTGGCTCTCACTCTCAACGACATGCTCGACCGGCTGGCCGCCGCCCGCGGCCGCCAGCGAGCCTTCGTCGCCGATGCGGCCCACGAGCTGCGCAGCCCGCTGGCCAGCATGCGCACCCAGCTCGAGGTGGCCCAGCACCTGGGCGAGGGCGGTGAGCTGGCCGCCGACCTGCTCGCCGACGTGAACCGCCTGTCCGCACTGGTCGAGGACCTGCTGCTGCTGGCCCGGGCCGGAAGCGACACCCGCCACCCGCCGGTGCGTGGGCCCGTCGAGGTCAGAGCCCTGCTGGTGGCAACAGCCGCCCGGTATGCCGGGGCCCGGGTTCCGGTGTCGGTCGCCGACGGGCGGCCCGTCTACGCCGACGTCAACTCCGAGGAGCTGCGACGGGCGCTGGCCAATCTGGCCGACAACGCGGTTCGCCATGCCAGCACGGGTGTCGTCCTCGCGGTGCGCGCCGACAGCAGCGGCGCGGTGCTGACCGTGGTCGATGACGGACCCGGCATACCTGTTGAGGAACGGGAGCGGGTGTTCGAGAGGTTCGCCCGCCTCGACGACGCCCGGGACCGGGACGCCGGGGGAACGGGCCTGGGACTGGCCATAGTCAAGGAGCTGCTGAGCCGCTCGGATGCCTCAATCAGGCTGCAGGACAGCCCCGCCGGCCCCGGCCTGGCAGCAACAGTCCACCTCCCCCGAAAACCTAGGGACCACGCAGGAACCACCCCGCAGACCTAGGTTTGGCTAGTGGGTGAACTCTGCTGCCAGGAGCTCGGCGATCTGGGCGGTGTTCAGGGCGGCGCCCTTGCGCAGGTTGTCGCCACAGACGAACAGGTCGATGGTGTTGGGGAAGTCCAGCGCCTGACGGACACGCCCGACGAAAGTCGGGTCCGACCCCACGACGTCAGCCGGAGTCGGCCACTCACCGGCCTCGGGGTCGTCCAGGACCACGACGGACGGCGCCTCGACCAGAGCCTGGCGAGCCGCATCGGCGGTCAGCGGCTTCTCGAACACGGCATGAACCGCGAGGGAGTGGGTCGTGACGACCGGCACCCGCACGCAGGTCGCCGAGACCTTGAGATCGGGGATGCCCAGGATCTTGCGGGACTCGTTGCGGACCTTGAGCTCCTCCGAGCTCCAGCCGCCGTCCTTCAGCGAACCCGCCCACGGCACCACGTTCAGAGCCAGAGGCGCGGGGAACGGCGACTCCTCGCCGAGCTTGTCGCTGACTGCCGAACGCACGTCACCCGCGTGCTGACCGACCTCCCGGTTGCCGGAAAGCACCTCGATCTCGTCATAGAGACGGTCGATACCGGTCTTGCCCGCACCCGACGCGGCTTGGTACGAGGCGACGACGAGCTCCTTGAGCCCCCACCCGGCGTGCAGGGCTCCCAGCGCGTCGATCATCGTCAGCGTCGTGCAGTTGGGATTGCTGATGATCCCCTTGGGCCGGTTACGGACCTGGGCGGGGTTGACCTCGGGGACCACGAGCGGGACCTCGGGATCCATCCGGAAGGCACCGGAGTTGTCGACTGCGACGGCCCCGTGCAACACCGCGATGGGTGCCCACTCAGCAGCCACCTCGTCGGGCACGTCGAACATCGCGACATCGACCCCGTCAAAGGCCTCAGGAGTGAGCTCCTGAACCACGACATCCTCACCCCGGACGCTCAGGACCTTGCCGGCAGAACGCGCTGAGGCGATGAGGCGAATCTCGCCCCAGACGTCCGAGCGCTGGCTCAGGATGCTGAGCATGACGGTGCCGACCGTGCCGGTCGCGCCAACAACAGCGAGGGTGGGCTTGTGGCTGCTCATCGTCCGGTACCTCCATAGACCACGGCTTCACCATCGGCGGAGTCAAGACCAAAAGCCGTGTGCACAGCGCGCACGGCGTCGTCCAGCTGGTCATCGCGGGTGATGACCGAGACGCGGATCTCCGAGGTGGAGATCATCTCAATGTTGACACCGGTGTCGGCGAGCGCCTTGAAAAGGGTGGCCGAGACACCGGGGTGCGAACGCATCCCGGCACCGACCAGCGAGAGCTTGCCGATGTGGTCGTCATACAGCAGGGAGGCGAAGCCCGACTCGGGCTGGATGCGTTTGAGCGCCTGAACGCCGACCTTGCCGTCGGTCTTGGGGAGCGTGAAGGAGATGTCCGTCAGACCGGTCTCCACGGCGGAGACGTTCTGGACGATCATGTCGATGTTGATCCCGGCGACGGCACAGGCCTCGAAGATCTCGGCCGCCTTGCCAGGATGGTCCGGCACGCCGACCACGGTGATCTTGGCCTGGCTACGGTCGTGAGCGACACCGGCAATGATCGGGGCTTCCATGTCTCCTTCTTCACCTTCGGGTTGGTTGACGATCAGAGTCCCCTCGCGGTACGAGAACGAGGACCGCACATGGATCGGCATGTTGAACCGCCGGGCGTACTCCACGCACCTCAGATGCAGGACTTTTGCCCCGCTGGCGGCCATCTCGAGCATCTCCTCGTTCGAGAGGCGGACGATCCTGCGCGCGGTGGGGACAATTCTCGGGTCTGCGGTGAAGACGCCGTCGACGTCGGTGTAGATCTCGCAGATGTCCGCCTTCAGCGCGGCTGCGAGCGCCACCGCGGTGGTGTCCGAGCCGCCACGGCCCAGCGTCGTGATGTCCTTGCTGGAGGCGCTGACACCCTGGAAGCCGGCCACGATCGCGATGTCACCGTCGTCCAGCGCGCCCCTGATCCGCCCTGGCGTGACGTCGATGATGCGCGCCTTGCCGTGAGCGGAGTCGGTGATGACCCCGGCCTGGGACCCGGTGAACGATCGTGCGGTGTGGCCGAGGTTGGCGATGGCCATGGCCACCAGGGCCATCGACATACGCTCGCCCGCGGTCAGCAGCATGTCCATCTCGCGTGCGGGGGGCAACGGGCTCACCTGCTGGGCCAGGTCGAGCAGCTCGTCGGTGGTGTCGCCCATGGCAGAGACCACGACGCAGACCTCGTTGCCGGCCTTGCGTGTCTCGACGATCCGCCGGGCAACGCGCTTGATGCTGTCGGCGTCAGTCAGCGATGACCCGCCGTACTTCTGGACGACCAAGCTCACAGGATGCTCCGGGTTGTGGTTGACGGCGGAGATGCCAGTTTACGTCTGGTCACCTGCCCCGAGGGCTCCGACCGTATGCCGAGATGTCCGCAAAAGCCCGAAATCCTGTCCGGAAGCACCCCATATCAGCGCCCGCGGCTCCCGGCCGATCCCTCAGACCCGGGTTGTCAGTCACACGGATACCACGAGCGGGGCGAGCAGGATGTCGGCCAGGTCGCGCTCCACCGACTGCAGCCGCCACCGGTCGCTGAACACCGCCAGCAGGACCCCGTCGCTTCGCGAGAGCACCTCGACCGAACGCTGCCCGCGCAGGCGGTCCCTGCCCTCCGCGTCGGTGCGCCGGGCCAGGGAGTACCCCAGCCGGTCGAGCGAGATCGGCGAGTTGAACTCATGGGCCATCCGGTGCTCGGCGACCTCGAACTGCATCGGACCGACCGCGGCCAGGACCGGCGCCTGGTCACCGCGCAGATCTGAGCGAAGGATCTGGACCACGCCCTCGTGATCGAGCTGTTCGATACCGCGCCTGAACTGCTTGTAACGGCTGGTGTCCTTGGCCCGCGCCACGGCGAAGTGCTCGGGCGAGAAGGACGGGATCGGCGGGAAGGTGACCGGCTCGTCGACGAAGAGCGTGTCCCCCACCCGCAGGGCGTTGGCGTTGACCAGACCGACGACGTCGCCGGGGAAGGCGAGGTCGATGCTGGTGCGCTCGCGCCCCATGACCTGCTGGGCATACTTCGTGGCGAAGGGACGGTTGGTCCCCGAATGCGTCACGATCATGCCCCGCTCGAAGGTTCCCGAGCAGATACGGATGAAGGCAAGGCGGTCGCGGTGGGCCGTGTCCATGCCGGCCTGGACCTTGAAGACGAACGCGCTGAAGGGCGAGTCGATCTCACGCGGTATGCCGTCCGCATCGGGCCGGGCGCCGGGGGCCGGTGCCAGGTCGACCAGGGTGTCGAGCAGGAACCGGACACCGAAGTTGAGGACGGCCGAGCCGAACATCACCGGAGTGCTCGTCGCCGCCAGGAACCCCTCGGGGTCGTGCCCGGCGCCCGTCGCCACGATCAGGTCGCTCTCCTCCACCGCCTGGCGCCACGCCTCACCCTCCAGGGTCTCGGCCGCCTCGGCGCTGAGGTGCTCCTCGGTGGCCACGGTCGCACCGCCGTCGGTGCGGGTGAACTTGAGGTAGTCCCCCGTCGACATGTCCAGCACGCCACGGAAGTCGCCGGCGATCCCCACCGGCCAGTTGAGCGGCGCCGGCTGCAACCCGGTCCGCTCCTGGATCTCGTCCATCAGGTCGAGTGCGTCCTTGCCGGCACGGTCCCACTTGTTGATGACCGTGATGATCGGGATGTTGCGGTGCTTGCAGACCTCGAAGAGCTTCATGGTCTGGACCTCGAGGCCCTTGGCGGCGTCCACGAGCATGACGGCCGCATCGACCGCGGACAGCACCCGGTAGGTGTCCTCGGAGAAGTCGGCGTGCCCGGGGGTGTCGACCAGGTTGATCACCGCGTCGCGGTAGGTGAACTGCAGCGCCGCGGACGTGATGGAGATGCCGCGCTCACGCTCGATGTCCATCCAGTCCGACACCGTGCCGGCGCGTCCGTCCTTGCCGTGGACCGCTCCGGCCCGGTTCAGGACATGGGCGTGCAGGGCCAGTGCTTCGGTGAGGGTCGACTTGCCGGCGTCAGGGTGGCTGATGACCGCGAACGACCGCCTCCGCCTGGCCTGCACCACCGGCTCAGGGACCACTGCGCGCGCCGTCGACGCTGGGCGCCCCGTCGCTGAAACCACGCTCGTCGTACTCATCGGATCGCCCTCATCACACTCAATATTACGTGCCCGGAAGGTGACCGGTGACATCCCCGAGAGACGCCCCCTCGACATGTTGGTATAGCCGGCCACGCGGCTGAGCGGTTGGGCCCCGACCTCGGCGGCCACAGCTCACGGATGACCTGACCTCAGGGACGACCTGACCTCAGGGATGAAGGGCGTCGAACTCCGCCTCGGCGACCGCATCGGAGTCGGCGTCGAGTCGGATGTGACCCAGCACCGCCTCAAGGACCCGCAGGGCGCGCGTGGCGCTGTCTCCCCAGGAGGAGAGGTAGCTGAACTGCCACCACCACAGGGCCTCGCTGACGCGTCCGCTCTCGAAGTGCTGCAAGCCGTGGGTCAGCGCTGCGGCCACCTCGGCGAGATCGTTCGACATGGAGCCGGTGGCCACCTCGGCGCTGACCAGCGGATCGACGACGTGGACGTAGTCGTCCAGCCCGTCGAACAGGCTCGCCAGGCCCTGGCGAAGGGGGTCGACATCGATATCGGGACCTGGGTCGGCCTCGAACCGCTCATCGGGCACCACGTCGGTGATAGCGCCGAGTCGAGCGCCGGCGACCAGAACCTGGGAGACCGTGAGCAGCAGGATAGGTATGGCGGTATCGGGCGAGGCGCCGGAGGCGACCTCGGTGACCGAGGACAAGTAGGCGCGGGCCTCTCGTGCGGAGTCCTCGCCCAGACTCGTCAGGTCGTCCAGGTTCGACAGCTCATCAAACATCGAGCACTCTCCTTCCTTCGAAGGCCCGACCGAGGGTGACCTCGTCGGCGTATTCCAAGTCTCCCCCGACGGGCAGCCCCGACGCCAGCCGAGTGACTTTCAACTCCATCGGGCGCAGCAGGCGGGCCAGGTAGGTAGCGGTTGCCTCGCCCTCGAGATTGGGGTCCGTCGCGACGATAACCTCGGTGACAACGCCATCCGCCAGCCGGGTCAGCAGCTCCTTGATCCGCAGGTCGTCCGGCCCCACGCCCTCGATCGGGCTGATCGCGCCGCCGAGCACGTGGTAACGCCCGCGGAACTCGCGGGTCCGCTCCACAGCCACGACGTCCTTGGGCTCTTCGACGACACAGATGTAGGTCAGGTCACGTCGCGGGTCCGAGCAGATACGGCACTGCTCGGCCTCTGCGACGTTGCCGCAGATGCTGCAGAAGCGGACCTTCTCCTTGACCTCCACCAGTGCGCTGACCAGTCGCGTCACATCGACCGAGTCCGCCTGCAGAAGATGGAACGCGATGCGTTGTGCACTCTTGGGACCGACTCCGGGCAACCGGCCGAGCTCGTCGATCAGGTCCTGGACCACGCCTTCGTACATCTGGCGAGCCTATGCCCTGGCTGTGACAGCGAACCCCGCGGCGTACTGAATACCGCGACGTACTGAAATCGGCGCCGATCACGCCTACTGGTCCAGCTCTCCGATCACGGTGCCGCCCAGCACCCGGGCAATGACCGGCTGGCCCGCGGCGACCGCCTCCTCGATGTCCTCGTCGTCAGCACTGACCATGCTGTCGTCGGCCACCGACGGCGAGGAGCTGGTATTCCGGTCGCTCACCTCCTGTGCGACCTGGGCCCTCGCTCGTTGCATCGGCGTGGAAGCGCGCTCGGACCTGGCGGCCCGAGGAGTCTGCGCAGGAGGGGTCGGCACGGCGGGTGACGGCGTATCGGCTGGTGAGGTGGTGGCAGTTGGCGGAGGAGTCTGTGAAGGGGCTGCAGCATCTGACGACGCCCCGGGCGACGGGGCAGCCGGTGAAGAACCGGTGGTCGAAGGCGCAGCAGACGAAGAACCGGTGGTCGAAGGCGCGGCAGCATGGGTGGGTGGCCCCGACCGTTCTGGCTGCGTGGCCGGGATGCCCTCGACGACAGCCTCGACCCCCAGCACCTCGCTCAGAGCCTGGCGCACCAGCTCGGCATGCTGTCCCCGCCGGAAGGTGGTGGTCAGTCCCTCGGTCTGGATTCCCAGGAGCAGTCTCGTGCCGTCGTAGTCCAGAACCTGGGTGTGCTCCGACAGGAAGGTCCAGGTGGCCCGGCGGATGGTGAAGATCTTGGCCAGGATGTCTGGCCAGGACCGACGGATCGCATCCGTGTCGATGCCGCCGGGGATCGGCGCGGCCGCGGGCGTGGCGACCGGCTGAGGCTCTGCCACGGGTGACGCGGCAGCGGGTCGATCCCCCGCCGCTTGCCGCTCTCCAGCCGGGGGTCTCTCTCCGGCAGCGGGTCGATCACCGGAGGCGGAACGCCCTCCAGCAGCGGGCCGCTCTGCTCCACCGGGCGGCTCTGCTCCACCGGACCGCTCTGTTCCACCGGGGCGTACGAACTCATTCGGCTCCACGACAGTCTGGGCAGCAGGCCGCTCGGCAACAGGCCGCTCGGCAGCAGGCCGCTCGGCATGAGGCCGCTCGGCAGCGGGCCGCTCGGCAGTCGGGGCAGGCTGCGGCTCCGGGACGACCCTGCTGACGGGCGCTTGGCCTCTCGGCCCGGTGGGCGCGGGCGCACCGCTCATCTCCAGGCGGCGCTCGAGGCGGTCCAGCCGTGCGGCATACCCGCTCTCGCCGGAGGCGCCCGGCAAGAGAAGACGGGCGCAGATCAGCTCGAGCTGAAGTCGTGGCGCGGTCGCGCCGGTCATCTCGGTCAGGCCGGCGTTGACGATATCGGCTGAGCGGGAGAGCGCGCCCGGCCCGAAGGCCGCGGACTGCTGACGGATCCGCTCGAGCTGGTCCTCGGGAGTGCCGCGCAGTATCGACGAGGCACCGTCCGGGACTGCGGCAACCACGATCAGGTCACGCAGGCGTTCGAGCAGGTCCTCCACAAAGCGCCTGGGGTCCGCGCCGGTCTCGATGACCTTGTCCACCTGACGGAACACGGCACCCGCATCGCCGGCCGCGAGTCCGTCGATCGTGGCGTCGAGCAGCTCTCCCTCGGTGAACCCCAGCAGCGCGGCAGCGCCCTGGTAGGTCAGGCCTTCGTCTCCGGACCCGGACATCAGCTGGTCAAGCACCGACAAGGAGTCGCGGACCGAGCCGCCGCCGGCCCGGACGACGAACGAGAGGACACCGGGCGCCACCGCGACCCCCTCGGCGGCGCACAGCTCGCCCAGGTAGTCCTGCAGCCGGAGCGGGGGCACCAACCGGAACGGGTAGTGGTGGGTGCGCGAGCGGATGGTACCGATGACCTTGTCGGGCTGGGTCGTGGCAAAGATGAACTTCACGTGCTCGGGCGGCTCCTCGACGATCTTGAGGAGGGCGTTGAAACCCTGCGGCGTGACCATGTGGGCCTCGTCGATGATGTAGATCTTGTATCGGGAGATCGCCGGCCCGTAGGACGCCCGCTCGCGCAGGTCCCGCGCGTCGTCGACGCCTCCGTGGCTGGCCGCGTCGATCTCGATGACGTCGACACTGCCCGAGCCGTCACGGGCCAGCGCGACGCAGGAGTCGCACACCCCGCAAGGGACCGGCGTCGGCCCCTGCTCGCAGTTCAGGCAACGGGCCAGGATCCGGGCCGAGGTCGTCTTGCCGCAGCCGCGTGGCCCGCTGAACAGGTAGGCGTGGCTGACCCTGCCTGTCCGCAACGCCTGCATCAGGGGCTCGGTGACGTGCTCCTGACCGATGACGTCGGCAAAGGACTCGGGCCGGTACCGGCGATACAGCGCTGTGCTCACGCGCCCCAATCTAGTCGGCTCCCCTGACGACCCGGCCGACAAGCCCCTTGTTGCTTCGGAACCACCGAATTTCGGCCCCGAGGCGGTCCAGACGGTGGTTTCGCGGCAACAAGCGGGGTGTGGGGGGGTGGGGGGCGGGGGCGGGGGAGGGCGGGCGTCACGAGTGAGGGCATGGAAGGACCCCCCGCGTACCTGGAAGAGCTCGCCTGCCCTTGCTGCCTTCCGGCCCTGGGGGAGTTCGGTGAGGTACCACCACGCGGGGGGCCTGATCTCACTCTAGCCGAGTGTTCAGGGCACTGCAGGCCACGGATGGGGGTGCCAGAAGTGCTGGGGACGGCCGATTGTGGAGTGTGGCCCACCCTCGGGTAGCCTCCTCGACGGAGGATTCGCATAGTGGCCTAGTGCGCACGCTTGGAAAGCGTGTTGAGTGAAAGCTCTCAGGGGTTCAAATCCCCTATCCTCCGCCACGGATTGAGCACAGATCAGCCCCTCCGCACTTCCGGCGCAGAGGGGCTGATCTGTGTTCAGTCTCAGTTCTGGTCCCAACGCCTGATCACCACGCTCCGCAGGGGGCATCAGCGGGTATCTGGCAGCGAGTAAAGACTTCGCGGCGCCCCGGGGAGCAGCGGGCGCCAGGACTCGCCGCGGTGCGATTGCCACCACTGGCCGATTCGGTGGAAATCCCGCTGGTATGCGGGCCCGCCCATGCCCCACACGCTTATCGGAGCTCGCAGCCTTACCGTCTTGCCGTTCTCGAGGATGAGCTGGACCGTCCGCTGTCCGAACTGTTCGCAGCGGATCACCGCTTGCACCTGCTGCCAGGGCAATGCGCCGCCGGCGAAGGCCACGGAGGTTCACAGTCTCAGGGGTCAAGTCAAAACCGAAGGTCAGCGTCCAGAGCGCCGTCGCACCGGCCAGGCCATCGGTGACGGGTCAGCGATCCCGTTCAGAGTTCCAGGCTGAGGCCGGCTGTGACGGTGATGATGCGGTCGACCGCTTCCCGGGTTGGCATGGGGTCGAGGCTGAGGCCGTTGCGCAGGCGTAGCGAGACGGT
>DASVKO010000076.1:0-61792 GCA_036385355.1 Dermatophilaceae bacterium | reverse complement strand
AGCTCACCGGCGAACGGCGCCGGGACCGCGATGGAGACGCTGATCATCTTCATACGGAAGGCTATCGCTTGCTCGGCAGGAAGCCGACCCGGTCGTAGACCCTGGCCAGCGTGGCGCTGGCCACATCCCTGGCCCGCTCGGCGCCTTCGGCCAGGATCCGGTCGAGCTCAGCAGGGTCGTCCAGCAGCGCGAGGGTGCGATCACGGTACGGCGTGGCCGTCTCGACCACGATCTCGGCGACGGCCTTCTTGAGGTCGCCGTAGCCCTTGCCGTCGAAGTCGGCCTCCAGCGACTCGATGGGCCGATCTGACAGGGCACTGAAGATACGCAGGAGATTGGACACCCCGGGCTTCAGCGCCTCGTCAAAGCGGATCTCGCGACTGGCGTCGGTGACCGCCGACCGGATCCGCTTGGCGATGGTCCGGGGATCCTCAAGCATGTCGATCACGCCACTCTGGCTGCTCGCGGACTTGCTCATCTTGGACGTCGGGTCCTGCAGGTCGTAGATCTTGGCGGTCGCCTTGACAATGTGCGGCTCGGGGACTGTGAAGGTCTTGCCGAAGCGGCTGTTGAACCGTCCGGCGAGGTCGCGGGTCAGTTCGAGGTGCTGACGCTGGTCCTCGCCAACCGGGACCTGGTCGGCGTCATACAGCAGGATGTCCGCGGCCATCAGCACCGGATAGGTGAACAACCCCACGGTCGTGCCCTCGGCACCGTGCTTGCCCGACTTGTCCTTGAACTGGGTCATCCGGCTGGCCTCACCAAATCCGGTGATGCAGGACAGGACCCAGGCCAGCTGAGCGTGCTCGCCGATATGGCTCTGGACGAAGAGGGTGGATCGAACGGGATCAACGCCGGCTGCGAGGTACTGGGCGGCGGTAGCCCGGGTGCGATCGCGCAGCGTGGCCGGTGCCACCTCGACCGTGAGCGCATGGAGGTCCACCACGGTGTAGAACGCGTCGTGAGTCTCCTGCATCTCCACCCAGTTGACCAGAGCACCGAGATAGTTGCCCAGGTGAAGTGAGCCGGTCGGCTGCATACCTGACAGCAGTCGCGGCTTGCGGATGGGATTCGGGGTCTCGTGCACGGGCATGCGCGCTATTCTGTCGCGTCCGCCCGTCGGGTGACAGTTTGGGGGGGCGCGGGGTCCCCGTACCGTGCGCGCTCAGGGGCGGGAGAAGTCCGCGGCGACGGTCCACCGGCCGTAGCGGTAGACGGCACTCACGCCGACCCGGGTCAGCCGGCCGTCCAGGACGTTGGCCCGGTGCCCCGGCGATGCCATCCACGCGTACACGATCTGGTCAGCGCTGATGTTGCCCCGGGCCAGGTTCTCGGCCACCCGGGAGGCCTTGCATCCTCGCAGGATCGGGTACATCGACTGGTGCTGAAAGAGCCCGGTGCGCGCAAGGTATGGAGCCCAACGCTCGGCGTAGTAGTCCGGGCAGGACGCCGCGCGAAGAATGCCTCCGCGGTGCAACCTCACCCGCTCCTTGTTCATCCGCCAGATCACCCGGGCCTCGTAGGCCGCGACGGCCGATGAGCTGGGCGCGTATGCCGCCTGCGCCGGGGAGGAGGTCGCGACGACCGCCGGGCCCAGTGCGAACAGCATCACCATTGCGGCGCCTACACGACGAACGATTGCCTTCGGTCCATGAGTCATACCTCAAGGTTCGGGACGACTGCTCGGGCACGTGGTCGCATCCACGTCCCGGTCGGTCGTTCGAGCACCAGGGGCGACCGGACGCCCGAGGACAAACCGGTGCAAATAGAACGGCGGCGAGTCGCACCACCCGGATACGACCCGCCGCCCGGGTCAGCTGTCAAACCTGTCAGACCCGTCAACCCGTCAAACGCTGCCTCAGCTGATCAGGGCCGGCCTTCGGCGGTCAGGCCGGCCCTCGGCACCTCAGGCAAGCGCAGCCGCGAGGTTCTCGTCGATCGCGGCCAGGAACTCCTCCGTGGTCAGGAAGGCCTGGTCAGGGCCCACCAGCAGGGCGAGGTCCTTGGTCATCTTGCCCTCTTCGACGGTCTGCACGCAGACCCGCTCGAGGGTCTCGGCGAACGCCGTCACTGCGGGGGTCCCGTCCAGCTTGCCGCGGTGCTTGAGGCCACCGGTCCAGGCGTAGATCGACGCGATCGGGTTCGTGGAGGTCGGCTTGCCCTGCTGGTGCTGGCGGAAGTGCCGGGTCACCGTGCCGTGCGCAGCCTCGGCCTCGACGGTGTGGCCGTCGGGAGTCATCAGCACCGACGTCATCAGGCCGAGCGAACCGTAACCCTGTGCCACCGTGTCGGACTGCACGTCACCGTCGTAGTTCTTGCAGGCCCAGACGTACCCGCCCTCCCACTTCATGCACGCGGCCACCATGTCGTCGATCAGGCGGTGCTCGTAGGTCAGTCCGGCAGCGTCGTACGCGTCCTTGAACTCGGCGTCGAAGACCGCCTGGAAGATGTCCTTGAAGGCACCGTCATAGGCCTTGAGGATGGTGTTCTTGGTCGAGAGGTAGACCGGGTACTTGCGCTCCAGCCCGTAGGTCAGCGACGCGCGGGCGAAGTCCTCGATCGACTTGTTGAAGTTGTACATGCCCATGACCACGCCACCGTCGGCCGGGATGTCCACGACCTCCAGCTCGATGGGCTCATGAGCGGCCGGGTCGGTGGGCTGCCAGGAGATGGTGACCTTGCCGGCACCGGGGACCTTGAAGTTCGTGGCCTTGTACTGGTCACCGAACGCGTGACGGCCGATGATGATCGGCTTGGTCCAGCCCGGCACCAGCCGCGGGACGTTGCTGATGACGATCGGCTCGCGGAAGATGGTGCCCCCGAGGATGTTGCGGACCGTGCCGTTGGGCGAGGGCCACATCTTCTTCAGGCCGAACTCCTTGACCCGGGCCTCGTCGGGGGTGATGGTCGCGCACTTGACGCCGACGCCGTACTTCTTGATGGCGTGCGCCGCATCCACGGTGATCTGGTCGTCGGTCTCGTCACGCTTCTGGATGGAGAGGTCGTAGTACTTGAGGTCGACATCCAGGTAGGGGTGGATGAGGCGGTCCTTGATGAACTGCCAGATGATCCGAGTCATCTCATCGCCGTCGAGCTCGACGATGGGGTTCTTCACCTTGATCTTGCTCATGCCTGTTGCTCCTCGGTTCGACCGCTGGTTGCTTCGCTGAACTGGTCCTGAGATTACCTTGATATCAAGATACTTTGTATTTGGTCATCACGCCTCGGGCTCCCGAGCCGGGAACATCGTGCCAACCCCTCCATCACAGGCGGCATGCCGGGTGCTCACAGAGCGCTGCTAACGTCGAAGGGTATTCACACACTCCGCCCGCAAGGGGCCGCAAGCCAAAGGGGCACAACCAGTGAGCACTACTCCAGTCAAAGTCGCCATCACCGGCGCGGCCGGCCAGATCGGCTACAGCCTGCTCTTCCATATCGCCAGCGGTGCCCTGTTCGGCAAGGACACTCCCGTGGAGCTGCGGCTGCTCGAGATCACCCCGGCGCTGAAGTCCCTCGAGGGCGTCGTCATGGAGCTCGACGACTGCGCCTTCCCGACCCTGGCCGGGGTCCAGATCGGTGACGACGCGAACACCGTGTTCGAGGGCGTCAACCTCGCCCTGCTGGTGGGCGCGCGTCCGCGCGGTCCCGGCATGGAGCGCAGCGACCTGCTCGAGGCCAACGGCGCGATCTTCACCGTCCAGGGCAAGGCGCTGAACGACCACGCCGCCGATGACGTCCGGATCGCCGTGACCGGGAACCCCGCCAACACCAACGCCCTGATCGCGATGAGCAACGCGCCGGACATCCCCCGCGAGCGCTTCTCTGCGTTGACCCGTCTCGACCACAACCGTGCCCTCGCCCAGCTGGCGGCCAAGACCGGCGTGAGCGTCAACGACATCCGACGGATGACCATCTGGGGCAACCACTCGGCAACGCAGTACCCGGACATCTTCCACGCCGAGGTAAAGGGCCAGAACGCGGCGGAGCTGGTGAACGACCAGGCCTGGCTCGAGTCCGACTTCATCCCGACCGTCCAGAAGCGGGGCGCGGCCATCATCGCCGCGCGCGGCTCCTCCTCGGCCGCCTCAGCCGCGTCGTCAACCGTCGACAGCGCCCGCGACTGGATGGGCGGCTCCGCCGACGGCGACTGGCTCTCGATGGCCGTCGTGTCCGACGGTTCCTACGGTGTTCCCGAGGGCCTGATCTCCTCCTTCCCGGTGACCACCAAGGACGGCAGCTGGGAGATCGTCCAGGGCCTGGAGATCAACGACTTCTCCCGCGCGCGCATCGACGCCTCGGCGGCCGAGCTGGCCGAGGAGCGCGACGCCGTCAAGAGTCTGGGCCTGATCTAGGAGACCCAACCGGTCTCATCGTCACGGACAGCTAGCTGCCCGTCGGCACCTCGTGCAGGCGGGCAGCTCTGGTGGGCGTGCAGTATGTCGTGGGGCCGCGCGGGTATGCCGGTCGGGCCGGTCAACCTCTGGGCTTCAGATCCAGGGCGATGACGATGACGAACAGCGCAACACCCATCCCGAGAAGGAACAGGACATCGGCAGGGCGAGAGCGTACGACGAGGCCGCCAGCCCGCCTCCCCGGCAGCACCAGCCTGATCAGCGCTCCGGCAGACATGGCCCCGGCCACGATGAGCCCGCCCCAGCGAACAGAGCCGAAGCCGATCACCGCCAGAGCGCAGATCAGAGCGGCGGCGACCAGCCACAGTGCACCGAAACGGGCGCCGGTCATATGCCGGCGGCGCGCTCTGCAGCCTCGACCACATTGGTGAGCAGCATGGCCCGGGTCATCGGCCCCACACCGCCGGGGTTCGGGGTGAGCCAGCCGGCGACCCCGGCCACATCAGGGTGGACGTCTCCCACCACGCGCGACGTGCCGTCCTCGCCGGTCTCGCGGCTGACGCCCACGTCGATCACGGCCGCTCCCGGCTTGACCATGTCCGCAGTGACGATGCCGGCCACCCCTGCCGCTGCCACCACGATGTCCGCGCGGGCCACATGGTGGGCAAGATCACGGGTTCCGGTGTGGCACAATGTGACGGTGGCGTTCTCGCTCCGCCTGGTCAACAGCAGGCCGAGCGGCCGGCCCACCGTGAGGCCGCGCCCGACGACCACGACGTGGGCGCCTGCGATCGGGACGCCATAGCGACGCAGAAGCTCGATGATGCCCACCGGGGTGCACGGCAGGGGCGCTGCCTGTCCCAGGACGAGACACCCCAGGTTGTACGGGTGCAGCCCATCGACGTCCTTGACCGGATCCACCCGGGAGAGCAGCGCGAACTCGTCCAGGCCGGTCGGCTGCTGCACGAGGTATCCGGTACACGCAGGGTCCGAGTTGAGCTGGTCGACGACCGCCTCGACCTCGGCCTGGCTGGCGCCCGTCGGGAGGTCGTGCCGAATGCTCGCGATGCCGACCTCAGCGCAGTCCTTGTGCTTGGCATTGACATACCACCGGGTGCCCGGGTCCTCGCCGACTCGCACGGTCCCGAGACCGGGGACGATGCCCCGTCCGGCCAGCGCGGCGATCCTGCTCCTGAGCTCGTCCTTGATCGTTGCGAGGGTCGCCTTGCCATCCAAGATCTGCGCGGTCATGGTCGAATCTTTCCACAGGAGGCGGCTGCCCACCGCTGCCGGTCCCCCGTCCGTGACAAACTGCACGGGAGGCGGCCGGCTCGGCCTTCACGGAATACCTGGGGTGACTGTGGCAGTGGGCAAGGACGGCCCGGCAACCCCCTTCCCGGAGAAGGGCTCACCCGTCGAGGACAGTGACGCCCCCGACGGGTACGAGAACCTCACCCGGATCGACCAGGGCGGTTTCGCCATCGTCTACCGCGCCCTGGACACCCGCTTCGACCGCACGGTCGCCCTCAAGATCCTGCGTTCGGACAGTCTGAACGACCATCAGCTGAGGCGGTTCAACGCAGAGTGTCTGGCCACCGGCCGCGTCTCGTCGCACCCGAACATCGTGACCGTCTACGACGCCGGCACCACCCGCCGGCACCGTCCGTGGCTGGCCATGGAGTACTGCTCCGGGGGATCCCTGGCACAGCGGCTGGCCACGCTGGGCCCGCTGCCGGTGGCCGAGGTCAACTCGATCGGAGCCCGCCTGTGCGATGCCCTGAGCGCGGCGCATGCGGCTGGCATCCTGCATCGGGACGTCAAGCCGCACAACGTCCTGCTCACGTCGTACGGCGAGCCCGCCCTGGCCGATTTCGGGATCGCCAGCGTGGTGAACGAGGACGACACCGGCAGTGTCGGAGCCGCCGGGACCGTGGTGACCGAGACGGCGGCCTACACGGTCGTTCACGCGGCGCCGGAGATCCTGGAAGGGACGGCGGGCACCGCAGCGGCCGACATCTACTCGTTGGGCTCGACCCTCTACACGTTGCTGGCCGGCCAGGCTCCGTTCGCCATGGAGGCGAGCACCGGTCTGGCCCCGCTGGTCACCCGCATCCTGCGGAACGACCTGCCCGGCATCGCACGTCGCGGCGTTCCGCCAGAGCTCGAACAGCTCCTGCGCAGGTCCATGGCCGCCCTGCCCCAGGACCGTCCCACATCCGCCGAGCTCGGCGCGTGCCTGACGAGCCTGGGCCGACGGATCGCCGCCGGCGAGATCGACCTCGGAGCCGCACCGCAGACACCCGGACCTGTGGCGTCCGAACCCGTCGCGTCCGAACCGTCGGCGCCGCCGATCAGCGCCCGACGCCTGCTCGTCCTTCTCGGCGGAACCCTGGGCATCCTGCTTGCGGTGTTCATGGCGTGGGGGCCCGGCTCTCGGGGTGCCGAGCCGGACGCGACCCCGGCGGATACCCCGGGCGCCAGGGCAGCGCAGGCCACCGCCAGGTACGCCCCGCAGGGGCTGGCCGTGGCCAGAGGGCGGAACGCAGGCGAGCTGATCGTGACCTGGCGCATGCCGATCCGACCCGACGTCCTGGCCACCGTGATCTACGAGGGGACCGGGGGCGCCCGGCCACGGGCGATCGTCAGCTACAGCAGCAGCTCACAGAGCGCCCCCCAGGCGACGCTGCACGGGCTGCCCAGTCGACGGCGGGTGTGCCTGTCCGCCGCACATGTGGTCTCGATCGACAACACGATCACCGATGCCGTCAGCCGTCCCGTCTGCGCGGCGCCGCGCTAGCCGCAGGGTCAGTGCGCGAAGTGCCGGGTGCCGGTGAAGTACATCGTGATGCCGGCTGCCGTGGCCGCATCGATGACCTCGGGGTCGCGCACGGACCCACCGGGCTGGACAACGGCCCGGACACCTGCGTCCAACAGCACCTGGAGCCCGTCGGCGAACGGGAAGAACGCATCCGATGCCGCCACCGAGCCGGCCGCCCGGTCCGCGCCGGCACGGGTGACCGCCAGATGGCAGGAGTCCACCCGGTTGACCTGGCCCATGCCGACTCCGACGCTGGCGCCCCCCTTGACGAGCAGGATGGCGTTGGACTTGACGGCGCGGATGGCCCGCCAGGCGAATTCCAGATCCGCCAGCGTCGCGGCATCGGCCGGCTCACCGGAGGCGAGCGTCCAGCGAGATGGGTCATCACCGCCGGCCCCGTCACCGTCGGGGCCGGCGGCTGCATCACCGACGACCGCGTCGATCTTGTCGCGCGTCTGCATCAGGACCCCGCCGCTGACCGCGCGGAAGTCGACCTGGTCAGCGCCGTGTTCCATGCCTTCGGGCAGCCTCAGCAGACGAATCGCCTTCTTGCGCTGAAGGATCTCCAGTGCCTCCGGCTCGAAGTCCGGGGCGACGACGACCTCGGTGAACACCGTGGCGACCTGCTCGGCCATCGCCGCCGTCACCGTGCGGTTGGTCGCGATGACACCGCCGTACGCCGATACCGGGTCGCACGCATGAGCGCTCCGGTAGGCCTGGACGATGTCGGCGCCGACCGCGATACCGCAGGGGTTGGCATGCTTGATGATGGCGACAGCCGGCTCGGCGTGGTCGTAGGCAGCGCGCCGGGCGGCATCGGCGTCGATGAAGTTGTTGTAGGACATCTCCTTGCCGTGCAGCAGCTCAGCGGTGGCGATACCTGGGCGCCAGTGTGCATAGAGGGCGGCCTTCTGGTGCGGGTTCTCGCCGTATCGAAGGACCTTCGCGCGGGTCCACGTCGCGCCCACCCAGGCCGGGAACCCGGTGCCGTCACTGGTGTCGGTCAGGACGTTGCCCATCCAGCTGGCGACAGCGAAGTCGTAGCTCGCCGTGTGCACGAACGCCTCGGCAGCAAGGGTCTTGCGCTGGCTGAGGGTGAAGCCACCACCCCGCACGGCAACCAGCACGGAGCCGTACTCCGAGGGGTTGGTCACGATCGCGACGCTCGCGTGGTTCTTGGCCGCGGCCCGCACCATCGAGGGCCCGCCGATGTCGATCTGCTCGATGCACTCCTCCTGGGTGGCCCCCGAGCTCACCGTGTCGGTGAACGGGTAGAGGTTGGAGATGACCAGGTCGAACGGCTCGATGCCGAGATCGGTCAGCTGCGCCACATGGTCAGGGTTGCCGGTGTCGGCAAGGATTCCGGCGTGAATCGTCGGGTGCAGGGTCTTGACCCGCCCGTCCAGGCACTCGGGGAAGCCCGTGAGGTCCTCGACCCGGGTCACCGGGACTCCGGCGTCGGCGATCCGCGAGGCTGTTGACCCCGTTGACACCAGGGCGACTCCCGCTTCATGCAGGCCCAGCGCCAGAACCTCCAGCCCTGCCTTGTCGTAGACGGAGATGAGCGCCCGGTGAACGGCACGCCTGTCGGAAGCCTTCGGCTCGCTCACGAGATGGTGACCTTTCGTTCGGTGACGGAGAAACCATTGCGGACCATCCGGCCCACGTAGTCGACGAGCATCTGACGCTCGGCAGTCTTGATGCGTTCGTGCAGGCTCTCGACGGTGTCGCCATCGTGCACGCTGACGACCCGCTGAGCCACGATCGGGCCCGTGTCGACGCCGGCGTCGACGACGAACAGCGTGCAGCCGGTGACCTTCACCCCGTAGTCAAGGGCTTCCCGGGGACCATGGACGCCGGGGAAGGACGGCAAGAGCGCCGGGTGGGTGTTGACGGTGCGCCCGCCGAACTGCCCGAGGAACGCCTCACCGGTCAGTTTCATGAAGCCGGCCAGAACCACCAGCCGTGGGCCGTATGCCGCAACCTGCGACGCCAGCGCCGCGTCCCACTGCGCCCGGGTCGCGAAGTCGGCGACCCGGCATACGAAGGTGGGGATCCCTGCTCTGCGCGCGCGGGCCAGGCCCTCGATCTCTTCACGATCGGCGCCGACCGCCGCGATCCGCACGCCGTACGCGGGGTCGGCGGTGGCGTCGATGAGCGCCTGGAGGTTGGTGCCGGCACCCGAGACCAGGACCACGATGGAGTCGGGGGTCGACGGCGGGTCTGGCATAGTCGTCACGAGGGAAGACGATATCTGACATCGCCCCCCGCCCTGCCCACCATCCCACGCCAGGAGCTCCTTTGGCCTCGCCTCGCACGTCCCGCGTCCTGCCACCAGGAGTGGCGCATTCGCGACGAGCCGCCCTGTTGATGCTGACCGGCCTCATCGCCGCGGGGTCCCCGCTGCCCTACAGCGCGCTGGCGGTGATCCCGCTGGCCTGGGCCGGGGTCGAGTCGGTCCTCGCAATCCGGGACCGGCGCGCACACCGGGCGCCGGTCGGCGGCATGGTGTCCAGCGTGATCGGCCTGGTCCTGGTCTGCGTCCTCACCGCGATGGTGCTGTTGCCCTATGCCTTCTACGGCACGATGAAGAACCTCCAGGACTGCAACCTCGGGGCTAACACCGCCGTGGCCGCAGCGGACTGCAACTCACGCTACGGCAGTCTCGAGTCGATCGTCGGTGGCTTTCTCAGCGTCGGGTGACACGCAGGTGGCTGAGGCTGACAAAAAGCGCAGCGCCGAGCAGCAGCTCCCCCAGCACCGATGCCCCAAACACCAGCGACGGCGCCCCCAGGTCACTGAGCCGGGCGGCGCCCAGCGAACCACCGGCCAGGGCGCTGGCCAACGTCAGGACCAGCGCGGCGACCGCACACGCTGCCCCCGCGACACTCACCTTGGTCCGCCAGGTCGAGAGCCGGGCCACGACGCGAAGTGAGCGCCAGCCCACCAGCGCGCCGGCAGCGACCAGGACCAGCGCACTGAGCCACAGGCCGGCAGGGAGCCGGCCGGGGGCCGGCACGGCGCCCAGACCCGGGATGAGCGGCAGCAGGCCAGGAGTGGACTGGGACCACGTGAGTGCGGTGCCCTGACCGAGGCCGAAGCCGGGCCCGGCCATCCAGGAAGCGGCCCAGAGCGCCACGTTCGGCAGAACCGTCAGCTGGCCGATGCTGAGCATGACCATACCGACAGGGTCAGCGCCCAAGGCGTCATAGAGCCGTCCGATGCGGCCCAGGTGCGCCGCGACCATCACGAGGGTCAGGGCCAGCCCGGAGCCGAACACCGCGACGACCCCCCACAGCGCCGGACGGATGGCCCGGCGCAGGTTCACCGGCAACCGGGTCTCCACCACCCTCGCGAGGCCGGGCGCCACCGAACCGACCTGGCCCCGGAACTCCATCGCGAGGGCAGTGAGCGCCGAGACCGCGCCGACGATGGCCGTCCCAGCGACCGCGCCCAGCAGCGGGGCGTGCAACGGATCCCCCGCCGTGACGAGAGCCACGAGCAGCCCCACTGCGGCATACGAGGCAACGAAGGCAAGGCCGGCGTCTGCGACGTCGCGGCGAAGGCCCCATCGCCCCGTGAGCGTGCCCGGGCCGGCCTCGTCCAGCTGGATGAGTATCCGGCGGGCTGCGACGGTGGCCACGACGAGCGGAACCACGGTCAGCAGCAGGGGCATCAGCGAGATGGTGGCGGACCCGGAGCTCAACCGCGCTCCGTTGGCCAGCAGCCAGACGCAGGAACCGACGGACAGCGCCCGGGTCAGGTCCACGGTGCTCTGCGGGCTGGCAACCCAGGCGAGCAGGGCCGGCAGCACGATGACCAGCATCGACACCAGGGCGGCCGACCCACCGGCCATGGCGGCGGCCAGCCGGAGAGGGCCGCCAGCCAGCGCATCCGAGGACCTGGCGGGGACAGTGGCATTGAGGTTGCGAACACGATCGAACAGACTCATCAGGTCTCCATGGTCGCCGCTGACGACCACCAGAGCGGGCAGGGCGCGCCGCCCGGGCCGAGATTGTGGCGAAGATGGTCGGTACCCGAACCTGAGGGGCCGGTCGGCTCGGTGAGCGGGCAGCCTGTCGTCCCGCCTGCAGGACGTGTGCCGGCCAGGCCTGAGACGGGTGGGTCCGCCGCGACGATTCGATACAAGATGAGCGAATGCGACTTATCACGTCAGTTCTCTGCTCAACCACTGTGCTGACCATGGCCGCCTGCGGCTCCCCGAGCTCGTCGCCCAGGGCGCCCCAGCCCCAACCCCAACCCTCGGCCTTCCCCCTGACGATCACGCGAGCGGGCGGTGTCGCCGGTTTTCATGACGTGCTGGTCGTCGGCAGCGACGGCCTCGTGTCGGTCACCCAGAAGGGCAAGGCCCAGCGGCAGTGCCGGCTCACCTCCGAGGCGGCCAGGCGGCTGACGACGGCGGCATCCACGGTGCCGTGGCCCCGGCTGACCCCCGGCAGCACGGCCGCCGCCTTCCCGGACGACCTGGTCAGCATGGTCACGTCCCCGGCTGGCGGACCGGTCAGGCTGCAGGACCCTCAGGTGGGTGCTGCGGGTGCGGTGTTCGACGAGCTGGTCAATGACCTGAACGGCGGCAGGTCCGCGTCGGGGATGTGCAAGCCAGTCTGACCCCGGACACCCCAGAGACCTGAGTCAGCACGAAGGCCGGTCGCCAACCTGTCTGGTTGGCGACCGCCCCCGTGCCGTGACCTGTGTCAGGTCAGCAGGTCGCCGCGCCTGCCGGAACGGCGATCGCCGAGAACGATGCCGCAGTTCTTGTGCACTGGGCCGACCCGGCGCCGTACAGGTCCTTGGCGGACTTGATGGCCCCTTCTCGTGCGGCTGCGTAGTTGCTGCGGGAGGTGAGGTAGACCGACAGGGTGCGGTACCAGATCTTCTCGGCCGCGGCGCGACCGATGGGGGTCACCGTGGACCCGTTGCAGGTGGGGCTGTTGTAGGAGACGCCGTTGATGACCTTGGCCCCGGAGCCCTCGGAGGCGAGGTAGAACCAGTGGTTCAGCGGCCCCGAGGAGTAGTGCGGGTCCATGCGCTTCAGGGACGAGGACCAGCAGTCCTTGGACGCGCCGTCCTTGGATGGCTGGTCCATGTAGCGCAGCGGCGTCCCGTTGCCGTTGATGTTGATCTCCTCACCGATAAGGTAGTCCGGGGTGTCGGAGGCGTTGTTGGCATACCACTCCACCGCGGTGCCGAAGACGTCAGAGGTCGCCTCGTTGAGGCCACCGGCGTCACCGGTATAGGCCAGTGCCGCGGTGTTCTCGGTGACGCCGTGGGACATCTCGTGACCGGCCACGTCGAGCTCCACCAGCGGGTGGGTGTTGCTCGTCCCGTCGCCGTAGGTCATCTGGGAGCCGTCCCAGAACGCGTTGACGTAGTTGGTTCCGTAGTGAACCCGCGAACGCGCGCCGACCCCGGTGTTCCAGATCCCGTTGCGGCCCTGGACGTTCTTGTAGTAGTCGAACGTCTTGCCCGCGCCGTAGTGCGCGTCGACCCCGGCCGAGGCCCGGTCACTGACCGCGCCGTTGCCCCAGATGTTGTCGGCGTCGGTGAACGTCGTGCCGGCCGCGGTGCTGGAGGTCGACCCGTTCAGGTCGGTCGTGTAGTTGCCCACCGTGTCGCGCATCGACCAGCTCGTGCCGGCGGTGGTGCCGATGGTCACCAAACCCACGAAGATGCCGTTGCCCCTACCGTTCTCGATCTCGTCGAAGGACTCCAGGGCGGCGCCGGTGTCGGCATCCACGATGGTGTGCAGCCTGCTGGGGGTCTGGTCGGCCCGAACACCCACGGTCAGCACGTCATAGGCCAGCTTCGGGGTGGCCCCGCCGGCGAACACCACGAGCTCGCACTGGTTGGCCGAGGTGGCCTTCTGTGACGACGAAGCCTTCTTGGCGCCGGTGGCCTTCGCCGAGGCGAGACCCACCTTCGGGGTCGTGGAGGCAACGGTCGCCGAGTGAGACGCGTTCCAGCTGACGCTCTTGATCGCGCCCGCCTTGTCCCGGTGGCTCACCAGGTCGCCGCCAATGACCCGCAGACCGTCGAAGGTCCGGTTGTAGCGCACATGGGTGGAGCCATCGGCGTCAGTGATGACGTCCTTGACGACGAGCTTCTCACCACTGCCCAGGCCCAACGACTGCCCTGCCGCCGCGGAGCCGGACTGCGCGGCCGCCATGCTCGAGGCCCTGTCGGGTGGAGCTGATGACGCACCGAACGCCGTTGCGCCCTGGCTGTTTGCCGCCACCAGGGCAACAAAGCGCCCCGAAAGCCAAACCTGTTCTCAGACGGTTCACTGACACTTCTCCTCAGATGGGGGCCATCGCCATGACGACCTCAGGTGACCGGAAGACAGGCGGCAAAACGATGCAAACCGCTCATTCGCTGCATCCCGGTGGAGCAGAAGATGGGCCATGGCCCGGTCCATAGTCAATGACCTTTACCCAAACGAGGCCGTCCCTAGGACAGATCCGGAGAGTCGGGACCAGTGCGGCTGCTGTCGCCCACCACTCATCGAGTCAGGGACAGGGCGAAGGTGCCGCTACACTCGGCGTCGTCACGGCCGATCATTAGTCATACCAAAGGTATTGGGGTCTACGAGGTGGTGACCGCCAGATCGTCAAGAACGAACGAGGTGAACAGTGTCCCGTCTTCAGCACCAGCGAAGGAGAGCGAGATGGTCCGCCCGGCATAGGCCGACAAGCTCACCGTCTCGAGCTGGTAACCATCGGCCGCGTCGGCGTTGGACCACGTCTGCAGCACGGTCGAGCCGGCACGGACCGTCAGCGTGTCGAAGGCCACGGAGCCCGTTTCGTCGGTGCCGATCAGGACGTAGTACGACAGTGTCGCGCTCCTGCCGGCCGGGATCGTCAGCAGCTGCGAGATCGAGTCGTAGGACTCGAATCCCCGGCCGTTCAGCCACGCGTTCCAGGTCCCGGAGCGGGGCGCGCCCCACTCCGGCCAGGTGTCGATGACACCTGGCGTGGCAGACCAGAGGGTGTTGCCCCGCTCGAACCCGGGGTTGGCCAGGAGGTTGGTGCCCACCGGCGGCGGCGAGGCGGTTCTGCACGTCGCGGCGCCCGTCGGCACGTCGATCGCCGAGAACGACGCCGCGACACGGGTGCACTCGGTCGACGTATCGCCGTAGAGGTCCTTGGCCGACTGGATGGCTCCCTCACGAGCTGCCGCGTAGGTGTTGCTCGAGGTGAGATACACCGACAGGGTGCGGTACCAGATCGCGGCGGCCTTGTCGCGACCGATGGGAGTCACGGTCGAGAGGTCACAGGTCGGGCTGTTGTAGGAGACGCCGTTGATGACCTTGGCCCCGGAGCCCTCGGAGGCGAGGTAGAACCAGTGGTTCAGCGGCCCGGAGGACAGGTGGACGTCCAGGTTGCCCACCGTCGGCGACCAGCAGTTCGGAGATTCGCCGTCCCTGGACGGCTCATCCATGTAGCGCAGGGGCGTCCCGTCGCCGTTGAGGTCGATCTTCTCGCCGATCAGGTAGTCCGGGTTGTCGGCCCCGTTGTTGGTGTAGAACTCCACGGCGGTGCCGAAGATGTCCGAGGTCGCCTCGTTGAGTCCACCGGACTCAGCCGTGTAGACCAGCTCGGCGGTGTTGTCCGTGACACCGTGGGTCATCTCATGAGCGGCGACGTCGAGCTCGGTCAGCGGGTGGGTGTTGCCCATCCCGTCGCCGTAGGTCATCTGGGTGCCGTCCCAGTAGGCGTTCTGGTAGCCGTCGCCGTAGTGGACCCGCGAGGGCGCACCGACCCCGGTGTTCCAGATGCCGTTGCGGCCAAGGACGTTCTTGAAGTAGTCGAAGGTCTTGCCCGCCCCGTAGTGGGCGTCGACCGCCACCGACGCCCGGTCGCTGACCGAGCCGTTGCCCCAGATGTTGTCGGCGTCGGTGAGGGTCATGCCGGGGATGTAGTAGCCGACGAGGTCGGCAATGACACTGACGCTGCCGGCCGCGTTGTAGAACCTGACGGTGTTCCCCGGCCCCAGGTTGACCAGAACCATGTTGGGGATCGTCTGATCCGCCACGAAGTTGAGGCTCGACGCGGTCGGCCGGGACCCGGCACCGGGGAAGACGGTCAGGTAGCTGCCCGCAGTCGCGCCGGTCACGGTCACGTTGAGCGCGACCGCCGTGGCTCCGGCGGGCAGCCCGGGAATGGTCAGGGTCAGGGTGGCCCCGGGCCCGAGCTTCGCTGCGGGGGCGCCGACAGCATGACGGGTGTCCAGCACCCGGGTCGGGACGGTACCGGTCAACCCTGCGTTGGCGGTGGGCATGTAGTGGCCGACGAGGTCGGCGATGACATCGACGCTGCCGGCCGCGTTGTAGAAGTTGACGGTGTTCCCCGGCCCCAGGTTGACCAGGACCATGTTGGGGATCGTCTGACCCGCCACGAAGTTGAGACTGGACGCGGTCGGCCGGGACCCGCCACCGGGGAAGACAGTCAGGTAGCTGCCCGCAGTCGCGCCGGTCGCGGTCACGTTGAGCGCCACCGCGGTAGCCCCGGCGGGCAGACCGGGAACGGTCAGGGTCAGGGTGGCCCCGGGCCCGAGCTCCGCTGCGGGGGCGCCGATGGCATTCCGGGTGTCCAGGACCCGGGTGGGGACGGTACCGGTCAGGCCTGCACCAGTTCCGGACCGGTGGTATCCCACGAGGTCGGCGATGACATTGACGGTGCCGGCCGCGTTGTAGAACCTGACGGTGTTCCCCGGGCCCAGGTCGACCAGAACCATGTTGGGGATCGTCTGGCCCGCCACGAAGTTGAGACTGGACGCCGTCGGCCGGGGCCCGCCACCGGGGAAGACGGTCAGGTAGCTCCCCGCAGACGGGCCTGTAGCGGTCACGTTGAAGGCGACCGCCGTGACCCCGGCGGGCAGACCCGGAACGGTCAGGGTCAGGGTCGCCCCGGCTCCCAGCTTTGCTGCGGGAGCACCGATGCCATTGCGGGTGTCCAGCACCCGGGTCGGGGTCATACCGGTGAACCCGTCGCTGGAGCCGGAGGTCAGTCCGTTGAGATCGGTGGTGTAGCTGCCCACGGTGTCGCGCATCGACCAGGGAGGACCGGCGGTGGTGCCAACGGTCACCGGACCCACCATGGTGCCGTTGCCGGTACCGTCCTTGATCTCGTCGAAGGACAGCAGTGTGGCACCGGTGTTGGCGTCGACGATGGTGTGCAGTTTGCTGGGGGTCTGGTCGGCCCGGACGCCGTTGGTGAGCACGTCATAGGCCAGTCTCGAGTCGGGCTTCCGAGATGTGCCGGAGAAGGAGTAGACGACCAGCTCCCCCTTGGTGGCCGAGGTGGTCTTCTGTACCGAGGCAGCCCTCTGGGCACCGGCCGCCCTGGCCGAGGCGAGGCTGATCCTGGGCGTCGTCGAGGCGACGGCCACGGTGTGCGCGGCGTTCCAGCTGACGCTCTTGATCTTGCCGGACCTGGCACGGTGGCTCACCAGGTCGCCGCCGATGACCCGCAGACCGTCGAAGGTCCGGTTGTACCGCACATGGGTCGTGCCATCGGGGTCGGTGATGACGTCCTTGACGATGAGCCTCTCGCCGGCGCCCAGCCCCAGCGCCTGCCCGGCGGAGACCGCACGGGACTGCTCGGCGGCGATGCTCGCAACCCTGTTCGACACGGGAGACGGCGCCGGGCCTGGCGCGCCCACAGCAGGCGCACCCTGCCCACCGGCCACGGCTACGGCAAGAAGAGCACCGAACGCTATCCCCGCTCTGAGACGGCTCACGACGCACCTCCCCGGTAGGTCCGGCCTGTCCACTCGTCAGCGTAGTAGCCCTTCCAGTAGCGAAATAGCCCTTCAGGGCCCAAGAGTCCCCCGGGTTCCCGGCTCAACCGATGAAGGTCATCGCGACCATCCGCCACTGACCGCACGCTGCTGCCCGAAGTCGCCGGCATTGTTGCCCGGGTAGAGCCACAGAGCGCCACCGCTGTCACGGGCGAGCACGTCGTTCCCACCGGCACCATCCCAGTTGCCCGGCGTGAGCAGGGCCGTCATCGCCTGCCACCTGCTGCTGACCTCGGCACGTCCGCCCACGCCACCGGTGCCGTTGCCGCGGTAGAGCCGAAGCATTCCACCGGAGTCGCGGCCGAGCATGTCGGCGCGGCCGTCGCCCGAGACGTCACCGGGACCCATGATGAACGTCATCTCGCCCCACCCGCTGCTGACCAGTCGCCGGGGCTGGATGACCGCGTCGCCGGTCATCGGGAAGAGCCACAGGACTCCCGCGACATCACGGGCGAGCACATCGGCATGACCGTCCCCGGAGAAGTCACCGGCGGCGGTGATCCAGCTCATGGTGTTCCAGCTGCTGCCGATCTGACGCGGAGCGCCAAGACCGCTGGCGCCGTTGCCCGGATAGAGCCACAGGACTCCCGCGCCGTCACGCGCCAGGACATCGGCGTTGCCGTCACCATCGACGTCACCCGGGGTGACGATCGCCGTCATGAGGTTCCACCCGGTACCCAGCTGGCGCCGGGTCTGGATTCCTCCGGCGCCGTCGCCCGGGTAGAGCCACAGAATGCCTGCACCGTCGCGGGCGACCAGATCGGTGAACCCGTCCCGGTTGAAGTCGCTCAACCGGGTGACGGCCGCAGCTGCGGAAGGCGTCACGGCTGCCGACAGGGCCGAGTAGGCACCAGCGCCCACGGCGTTCGCGGCCTGGACCTGGAACCGGTAGCCGGTCCCGTTGGCCAGCCCGGTGACCGTCAGGTTCGTCGCACCGTCGGCAGCGGGACGAAGAGCACCAACCTGAGCGCTCGTGGCCGCGTCAACCACCCGGACCAGGTACCCGGTGAGCGTGGAGCCCCCGTTACTGGCCGGCGCCAACCAGGACACCCCCGCCTGGCCGTTGCCTGCGGTGGCGGACACAGCCGTGGGCGCCCCCGGCACGGTCGACGACGACGGAGTGACCGCCGCACTGGCAACGGAAGCAGGAGAGGTCCCTGCCAGGTTGGCCGCGGTCACCGTGAAGGTGTACGCCGTGCCATTGGTCAGACCCGTCACCGTCGCCGTCGTGGCGCCCGTCGTGGTCGCCGTCCGCCCACCGGGGGCCGAGGTCACCGTGTACTTCGTGACCGGTGAACCCCCGTTGCTGACAGGCACCGTCCACGACACCAGCGCCTGGGCGTTCCCCGCGTCAGCCGACACAGCCGTGGGCGCTCCCGGCACCGTCCTGGGAATCACCGCCGCGGAAGGCGCCGAGGCTGCCGAGGTCCCGGTCAGGTTGGCCGCGATCACCGTGAAGGTGTACGCCGTGCCATTGGTCAGACCCGTCACCGTCGCCGTCGTGGCGCCCGTCGTGGTCGCCGTCCGCCCACCGGGGGCCGAGGTCACCGTGTACTTCGTGACCGGCGAACCCCCGTTGCCGGCCGGCGGCGTCCAGGACACCACCGCCTGGCCATCCCCCGCCGTGGCCGACACAGCCGTGGGCGCTCCCGGCACGCCGGACGATGTCGAAGTGGTGACCGAGGTGTCATCGACAACGAAGGAGGTCTGCGCCCAGCCGTCCTCGGCGGCGGAGAAGGAGAGCGAGATCGTCTGGCCGGAAAAGGCCGACAGACTCACGGTCCTGAGCTGATAGCCGTTGGCCGCGTCGAGGTTGGACACCGCCTGCAGCGTGGCTGCGCCGGCACGGACCGTCATCGTGTCGTACGCAGCGATGCCCGGCTCCTCCGTGGTGTCGATGTGGAGGTAGTACGAGAGAGTGGCGCTGCTGCCGGCCGGGAGCGTCACCAGCTGCGAGATCGAGTCCGTGTGGGCCGTGCCATAACCGCCCATCCAGGCGTTCCATGTCCCGGAGCGGGGCGGCTGGCCCCACGCGCCGTTCTGGCCGATGACGGCGGACGTGGCGGCCCAGAGGGTGTTGCCTGACTCGAAGCCGGGGTTGCTCAGCAGGTTGCTGCCCGAAGGGGGCGGCGGGGTGATGCCACAGGTCGCCACGCCGGCCGGTACGTCGATGGCCGAGAACGACGCCTCAACACTCGTGCACTCCGCGGACGTGGCGCCGTACAGGTCCCTGGCTGACTGGATCGCGCCCTCGCGAGCGGCCGCATAGGTGCTGCTCGAGGTGAGGTAGGTCGTCAGGGAGCGGTACCAGATCCGGGCGGCCTTGTCGTGACCGATGCCGGTCACGGTCGAGGCGTTACAGGTCGGGCTGTTGTAGGAGACGCCGTTGATCGTCTTCCCCCCGGAACCTTCGGAGGCCAGGAAGAACCAGTGGTTCAGCGGCCCGGACGAATAGTGCACGTCCAGGGCGCCCAGCGTCGGGGACCAGCAGTCCCGGGACACTCCATCCCTGGACGGCCGGTCAAGGTATCGCAGGGGCGTTCCGTTGCCGTGGAGGTCGGCCAGCTCGCCGATGAGGTAGTCCGGGGTGTCAGAGGCGTTGTCGGCGTAGAACTCGACAGCGGTGCCGAAGATGTCCGAGGTCGCCTCGCTGAGACCGCCGGACTCACCGGCATACAGGAGATTTGCGGTGTTCTGGGTGACTCCGTGGGTCATCTCGTGGCCGGCGATGTCGAGCTCGGTCAGCGGGTGGGTGTTGCCCGCCCCGTCGCCATAGGTCATCTGGGTGCCGTCCCAGAAGGCGTTGGCGTAGCCGTTGCCGTAGTGCACCCGTGAGCGGGCACCGACCCCGGTATTCCAGATGCCGTTACGGCCCTGGATGTTCTTGAAGTAGTCGAAGGTCTTCCCCGCGCCGAAGTGGGCGTCAACCCCCGCCGAGGCCCGGTCGCTGACCGTCCCGTTGCCCCAGCTGTCGTCGGCGTCGGTGAAGGTCGTGCCAGGGGCGGTGCCCATGTCGTCCTCGAGCCCGCTCAGATCCGTGGTGTAGTTGCCCACGGCGTCACGCATCAACCAGGGAGGGCCGGCGGTGGTGCCGATGCCCACGGCCCCCACGTTGATGCCGTTGCCCGTGCCGTTCTCGATCTCGTCCCAGGACGTGAGGGTCGCACCAGTGTTGGCGTCGACGATGGTGTGCAGCCTGCTGGGGGTCTGGTCAGCCCGCACTCCGGTTGTCAGCACGTCGTAGGCAAGCCTCGGGGTGGCCTTGGGGAATGCGCCGCCGGAGTACACGACCAGCTCGCCCTTGGACGCCACGGTCTTCTGCTGCACCCTTGAGGCCTTCCGGATGCCGGCGGCACTGGCCGTGGCCAGGCTGAGCGTCGGTTTTGTCGAGGCCACGGCCACCCGCTGCGAACCGTTCCAGCTGACGCCCATGATCTTGCCTGACCTGGCACGGTGGCTCACCAGGTCGCCACCGATGACCCGCAGACCGCCGAAGGTCCGGTCGTAGCGCACATGGCTCGAGCCGTTGCGGTCCGTGATGACGTCCTTGACCACGAGCCTCTCACCGGCGCCGAGCCCCAGCGCCTGCCCGTCGGAGGCGGCACCGGAATGCCCCCCCCCGACACTCTGGGTCCTGCCTGACGGGGGCGGAACCGGAGGTGACGCACCGACAGCAGACACACCCGGCCCGCCGACTGCAGACACACCCGGCCCGCCGACGATGACGGCCAGAAGAGCACCGAACACTATGCCTGTTCCCGGACGGCTCACGACGCATCTCCCCAGATAGGTCTGGCCCTTATTCACTTGTCAGCGTGATAGCCCCTCAGGCCAAGCAGTCACTTTTGGCCGAAGTCAAGATCTCCGGCTGAATCATCAAAGTCGGCAACCGACAAGTGGGCAGCCGGACACAGGACGGGCCGGTCACCTCGGTGAGGTGACCGGCCCGCCATACCGTCTGTTCAGGCGCGTCAGGCCAGGTTCTTCATGACCTCACGCATCAGGTCCGCGGTCGCGGACGGCGTCTTGCCGACCTTGACCCCGGCAGCCTCGAGGGCCTCCTTCTTGGCGGCCGCGGTGCCCGAGGAACCGGACACGATGGCGCCGGCGTGACCCATGGTCTTGCCCTCGGGGGCAGTGAAGCCCGCGACGTAGCCGACGACCGGCTTGGTGACGTGCTCCTTGATGTATGCCGCGGCCCGCTCCTCGGCGTCCCCGCCGATCTCGCCGATCATGACAATCGCATCGGTGTCGGGATCGTTCTGGAACGCCTCGAGACAGTCGATGTGGGTGGTCCCGATGATCGGGTCGCCGCCGATGCCCACAGCCGTGGAGAAACCGAAGTCCCGCAGCTCGTAGATCATCTGGTAGGTCAGCGTGCCCGACTTAGAGACCAGACCGATCCGCCCGGCGCCCGCGATCGAGGCCGGGATGATGCCGGCGTTGGAGGCTCCGGGGGTGATCACTCCGGGGCAGTTCGGGCCGATGACGCGCGTCGTGCCGGCCTGCTTCGCGTAGGTCCAGAACTCGGCGGTGTCCTTGACCGCGACGCCCTCGGTGATGACGACGACCAGCGGGATCTTGGCGTCGACGGCCTCGATCACGGCGGCCTTGGTGAACTTGGCCGGGACGAAGACGACGGACACATCAGCTCCGGTCGCCGCGACGGCCTCAGCCACCGACCCGAAGACCGGCACGGTGACGCCGGAGTCGAACTCGACCTTCTGGCCGCCCTTGCCGGGAGTCACGCCGCCGACGATGTCGGTGCCGGAGGCCAGCATGAGCTGGGTGTGCTTCTGACCCTCGGAGCCGGTCATGCCCTGGACGATGACCTTTGAGCTTGCGGTGAGAAAAATTGCCACGGTGGTTGCCGCCTTTCAGTTCTTGTTGGCGGCCGAAGCCAGCTCGGCGGCCTTGCGGGCCGCGCCGTCCATGGTCTCTTCCACGACCACCAGAGGGTGCGCGGCCTCGGCGAGGATTCGGCGACCTTCGTCGACGTTGTTGCCGTCCAGCCGGACGACCAGCGGTTTGGTGGCCTTGTCGCCGAGGACGTCCAGGGCACCCACGATGCCGTTGGCGACCGCATCGCACGAGGTGATGCCGCCGAAGACGTTGACGAACACCGACCTGACCTGCTCGTCACCCAGGATGATGCCAAGGCCATCGGCCATCATCTCAGCCGACGCGCCACCGCCGATGTCCAGGAAGTTGGCCGGCGCGGGATGCTCGCCGGGGCCCCCGATCTCCTCACCGGCATACGCAACGACATCGAGGGTTGACATCATCAGGCCCGCGCCGTTGCCGATGATGCCCACGGAGCCGTCGAGCTTGACGTAGTTGAGGTCCTTGGCCTTGGCCGCCGCCTCGAGCGGGTCGGCGGAAGCCTTGTCCTCCAGCGCTGCGTGGTCGGGATGACGGAACCCGGCGTTGTCGTCGAGGGTGACCTTGCCGTCCAGGGCGACGATGGTGCCGTCGGCGGTCTTGACCAGCGGGTTGACCTCGACCAGCGTGGCGTCCTCATCGCGGTAGACGGTCCACAGCTTCTGGATGGCCTCAGCGATCTGCCCCTTGACGTCCTCGTCGAAGTCCGCGGCGTCGACGATCTCCCTGGCCTTGGCCGCGTCGATCCCCACGATCGGGTCGACCGGGATCCGGGCGAGGGCCTCGGGCCGTTCCACGGCCAGCACCTCGATCTCCACGCCGCCCTCCTTGCTGGCCATCGCCAGGTAGGAGCGGTTGGCCCGGTCGAGCAGGACGGAGAAGTAGTACTCCTCCTCGATCTGCGCACCCGCGGCGATCATCACCTTGTGGACCGTGTGGCCCTTGATGTCCATGCCGAGAATCTTCGCGGCGGCCTCAGCGGCTTCGTCAGCCGACCTGGCGACCTTGACCCCACCGGCTTTGCCGCGTCCGCCGACCTTGACCTGCGCCTTGACGACGACCACTCCGCCGCTGTTGGCGCCGATCGTCACTGCTGCCGCGCGGGCTTCTTCAACGGTCTCGGCGACGATGCCAGCCAGCACCGGCACCCCGTGCGCCTCGAACATGTCGCGCGCTTGGTACTCGAAAAGATCCACGAGTTCATCCTCATCGTTGCGTGTATGAGCGTCTCAGCGGATCTTAATCGTCGGGAATGCGCGTGAAGGCCGTGGGGTCCGGCGGGTGAGATAGGTCTCACGCAAACATCCCCGTGCCCGCCATTCATGGGTCCCCGTCACGTCTGGATGACCAGGGCCACCCGCAGTCCTGCGTCATCGAGGCCGACCTGTACAAGCCACATGCCGCCTCTGCCACCAACCGGGTGCCCACGATCCTGACCACCAACGGTTTCGGCGGCTCCTATGGCGGCCAGATCCAGTTCGCGACTGCCGCGGCGGACCCGCGGGTCGTCACCCTGGTGCCCCTGATCACCTGGAACGACCTGCGCTACTCCCTGGCCCCGAACAACACCGCCAGCACGGCCGGCGTGACCTACGCCAACGAGACCCCCGGCAGCGAGAAGATCGGCTGGAGCTCCCTGTTCTTCGGCGTCGGCATCGCGGACGGCGTGCAGGGCGCCGGCATCGACCCCGCCCGGGAGGTCGGCTGCCCCAACTTCGTCCTCCAGGCCTGCGAGGCCAAAGCGACCCTGGACACCCTGGGCTATCCGAGCGCGCAGACCTACGCGCTGACCGACAGAGTCTCCGCCGGGCACTACCTCGACCGCGTCACGGTACCGACCTTCCTGATCCAGGGTCAGAACGACACGTTGTTGAACCTCCAGGAGGCCGTCGCGACGTACCAGGGACTCAAGGCTCACCACGTGCCGGTCTCGATGGCCTGGCAGTCGTGGGGCCATTCGGGCGGCATGAAGGGCAACACGGGCGCGGCGCCCGGTGAGCTCGACCTCACCGGCGCCCACATCGAGGACACCTACCTGGGGCTGCGCATCAAGAACTGGTTCGACCACTACCTCAAGGGCGTCACGACCGCCCCGACCGGCCCGGAGTTCAGCTTCTTCCGGGACTGGGTGGACTACACCGGGACGGCGACGCCGGCCTACGGCACCGCCTCCTCATATCCCGTGGGCACACCACGCAGCTACTACCTGTCCGGCGCCGGAGATCTCGTCAGCGCGCCCGCCGCCGTCAGGCCGGGCTCGGTCTCCTGGAGCAACCCGGGGCTGGGCGCGTTCGGTTCCTACTCAGAGGTGTCGGGCCTGGAGGGCCAGATCCCGCCCGGCAGCCTGCCTGCGAACACGACCACGCCGTATGACGCACCCGGTACCCTCGGCGCCTGGACCACGCAGGCTCTGACCAGCGACACGAGCATCGTCGGTGTACCCACGCTCGACGTGACCTTCACGTCGACGGCCGTCGCCGCTGCGCAGCCGGCCGGCCACCGCCTTCGGCTCGTTCTCGCGAGCACGGATGCCGCCTACAAGAACGCGTACGCCGTCCAGCCGGTCACCGTCACCGCAAACCCGCTCGCACCGGCGGTGCTGCGCATCCCCGTCGTCCGGTGACCGGTCAGGCCCCGGCGGTCGCCGGGAGAGCCGCCTCAGCTGGCCGAGACGTTGGCGCGGACCCACTCCACGATGTCGGTGGTGGTGGCGCCGGGTGTGAAGACCTTGGCGACACCGAGCTTGGCAAGCTCGGGAATGTCCGCCTCCGGGATGATGCCGCCGCCGAACACGACGATGTCCTTGGCGTCACGCTCGGCGAGCAGTGCCGCGACCTTGGCGAACAGGGTCATGTGGGCGCCGGACAGGACCGAGAGGCCGACCGCGTCCGCGTCCTCCTGGATCGCGGCTTCGACAATCTGCTCGGGGGTCTGATGCAGGCCGGTGTAGACGACCTCCATGCCGGCGTCACGCAGGGCGCGGGCAACTACTTTCGCGCCGCGGTCATGCCCGTCAAGTCCGGGCTTGGCCACAACGATGCGCAACGGAGATTCACTCATGGTCAGCAGAATAGCCATCGACCGGCGACGCCGCTCACCGGGCACGTGATCTGCCGCCCGAGCGCAGCACCAAACGCCCGCGAGATGCCGCATTTGCCCCGGTCTTCACACTCGGAATCTGCCGAGACTACATAAGTGACAGGTAAGAGATTGTCAAATTGGGAAATAACAAATAGGTCACGCTAACCTCATTTCGTCTATATCCGCTCCCGTGAGGTTTTGCCTGTGTCACAACGTTCGCATGATGCCCGCCACCGTGCAGTACACAAGGCACCCTCCAAACCCCGGCGGCTCATCTCCGGTGTGGCCCTGCCCACCTCCGCAGCCGTTGCCCTGATGTTCTGCGCAGCCGGCGCAGCCGTGGCCACGTCCCCCCGGACCCAGTCTGTGGCCTCTGGCCAGAACGGCTCGGGAGCGAGCTCGGCGCAGCCGACCACCGTCGAGTCCGCGGCGCTGCGCGCCCGTCACCTCAAAGAGATCACGCAGGCACAGGCCCTCGCCAAAGCCAGCCGCACCAGGGCGCTCGAGCACAACCTGACTGTCGTCCGGGCTACCGCCGTCGCCCGTAGCCTCGAGCGCAAGAAGCTGGCCACCCGGGCGATCGAGGCCAAGCGTGCGGCGCTCGCCCATAGCTGGCGACTGCCGATCACGAACCCCGTGGTGTCATCCGGCTTCGGCTACCGCTGGGGGCGCCTGCACGCCGGCGAGGACTTCGCGGTCTCGGAAGGAACTCCCCTGGCCGCCATGTCGACCGGCGTCGTCGTCTATGCCGGTGCGATGTCGGGCTACGGCAACATGGTTGATGTCCGCTACTGGGACGGAACCGTCAGCCGCTTCGGACACATGTCGGTGGTCTCGGTCAAAGTCGGTCAGTCCATGGCGCCGGGCCAGATCGTCGGGAAGTCGGGCAACACCGGCCACTCGACGGGTCCGCATCTGCACCTCGAGATCCACCCTCGCGGCGGCGACGCCGTCAACCCGGCACCCTGGCTGGCGAGACACCACATCGCCCCGTAGTCGACGTGGCCCCGCGGGCGACCAAACCCCGTAGGCGGCCAAACCCCTGGGCGACCAAACCCCTGGGCGACCGGGTCCGGTGGGCGCATTGCCCCTGGCTCGCGAGGCGAGCGCTCGCTCAGAGCTTCTCCAGCGGGGCGTAACGCAGCAGCAGCCGCTTGACGCCGGTCTCTGTCCCGAAGTCGACATGCGCCATGACCTTGTCCGCCTCACCCTCGACCCGCACCACCGTGCCCAGCCCGAACGAGTCGTGGCTGACGCGGTCGCCGGACCTCAGCGAGATCAGTGGCCGGTTGCCCGGGGAGCGCACGCCCGGACGCCCGGCGAGGGTTGCCACCGCCGGCGTGGACGAGGACCTCATGCCAGTGGTCTCGGTGCGCTGCCAGTCGAGCAGGTCGGCAGGGATCTCATCAAGGAATCGCGACGCCGGGTTGTACTGGGGTGAGCCCCAGCCGGAGCGCACGATCGCCCTCGAGAGATGCAGCCGCTCCCTGGCTCGGGTGATCCCGACGTAGGCCAGGCGCCGCTCCTCCTCGAGCTCCTTGTTGTCGCCCAGGGCACGCTGGTGCGGGAAGGTGCCGTCCTCCATCCCGGTGAGGAAGACGACGGGAAACTCCAGACCCTTGGCCGTGTGCAGGGTCATCAACGTCACCACACCGTTGTCAGCCGCCTCGGCATCAGAGCCATCGGGGATCTCGTCGGCGTCGGCCACCAGCGAGACGCGCTCGAGAAAGGCCTCCAGGGTGCCCTCCGGCTCTGACTCGTCGAACTCGCGGCCCACGGCCACCAGCTCGGCGAGGTTCTCGACGCGGGTCTCGTCCTGCGGGTCCTGGCTGGCCCGGAGCTCGGCGAGATAGCCGGTCTGCTCAACCACGGCCTCGAGCAGGTCCCCCACTCCAGAGCCCCCCTCGTGCACGGTTCGCAACGCTTCCAGCAGGGAGGTGAAGACCGTGATCGCCGCCACCGACCGGGTCGCGATACCCGGAGCGTCCTGTGGGCGCCCCAGCGCGGCCACGAAGGGGACGCGCTCGCGCTCGGCGAGCTGGGCGACGCAGGCCACCGCCCGATCTCCGATGCCCCGTTTGGGGACATTGAGGATCCGGCGGAGGTTGACGGTGTCGGTGGGGTTGGAGATGACCCGCAGGTAGGCGAGGGCGTCCTTGACCTCTCGCCGCTCGTAGAAGCGAGTCCCGCCCACGACCTTGTAGGGGAGCCCGACCCGGACGAAGACCTCTTCAATGGCTCGCGACTGGGCGTTGGTCCGGTAGAAGACGGCGACGTCCCCGGGCTTGACGCCATGCTCATCGCCGAGGGTGTCGATCTGGCGGGCGATGAAGGCCGCCTCGTCATGCTCGGAGTCGGCGACGTACCCCACGATCTTGGCGCCGTCGCCGGAGTCGGTCCACAGGTTCTTGATCCGGCGGTCGGTGTTCTTGGCGATCACCGCGTTGGCCGCACGCAGGATGGTCTGGGTGGAGCGGTAGTTCTGCTCGAGCAGGATGGTCCGCGCGTTCGGGTAGTCCTGCTCGAACTCGACGATGTTGCGGATCGTCGCGCCACGGAAGGCGTAGATGGACTGGTCGGCATCGCCGACGACGGCCAGCTCGGCCGGCGGGGTGACGGCAGCGGCGCCTGCCCGGCCACTTTCTGCCAGGACGCTGCCGGCATGTCCGACCAGCTCACGGACGAGCTGGTACTGCGCGGTGTTGGTGTCCTGGTACTCGTCGACCATGACGTGCCGGAAGCGCCGGTGGTAGTACTCGGCCACGTCTGGAAACGCCTGAAGGATGTTGACGGTGGTCATGATCAGGTCGTCGAAGTCCATCGCGTTGGCCTGGCGCAGACGTGCCTGGTAGATCCGGTAGGCCTCGGCGACCATGCGCTCGTGATGGCTCGCCTCACCGAGCCCTGCCGAGTAGGTCTCCTCGTCGATCAGCTCGTTCTTGAGGTTGGAGACCTGGGCGGAGAACGCCCGCGGGCGATAGCGCTTGGGGTCGAGGTCGAGGTCGCGCAGGACCATCGACATCAGGCGCTGGCTGTCCGCGGCGTCATAGATGGAGAAGGTCGACTTCAGGCCGACGTGGGAGGCTTCACGCCGCAGGATACGCACGCACGCGGAGTGGAAGGTCGAGACCCACATGCCGTGGCTTCGGGCACCGATCAGTGAGGCGACCCGGTCTCGCATCTCGCCGGCGGCCTTGTTGGTGAAGGTGATCGCCAGGATCTGACCGGGCCGGACATCGCGCGCCGCCAGAAGGTGGGCGATCCGGTGCGCCAGCACGCGGGTCTTGCCCGACCCCGCGCCGGCGACGATCAGCAGCGGCGCCCCCTGGTGGATGACCGCTTCCCGCTGCTGGGGGTTGAGCCCCTCCAGCAATGCCTCCGGGTCCCGGCTGACCACCGGTGCCGGATGCCGGGCAGCGCCGTCGGCGGGAGCCTGCCCGCCGGCCTGCGCCCAGGTCGGGACGCCGCGATGGTCCACCTCCCCACCAGCTGCGGCAGCAGGGCTGAGCCCGGGCAGGGGGAAGTCGCCAAAAAGAGTGCTCATCGTGAGTTCAAGCCTACGTGTATCAAGTGACAGCAGGGCGCACCAACATTGCCGATCCCGGCCTCGGGACAGCCGGGTCAGTCCTTGCCGGACTCTGCTGCCGGAGACTGGCTCGTGGAACCTGTCACGGGGGACCAGACCGCGGTCGCGCCGCTGTGCCCGATCCGTACGGCCTGGACGGTGGTTCCGGTCGCGGCGAGGACAGCGACCACGGCCAGCCCCAGCGCCACCCAGGCGGGCGCCCGCGGCGCCGTGGCCCCGCGCTCGTTCCAGTTCCACCACAGCAGGCCGGCCGCGACGAGGACCAGAGCGAACATCCAGGGCAGCAGCCCCTCGGCCATGTCGGCGTGGGTCTGGACCTGTGAGGTCTCCTTGACCCGCTCCCTGAGCGCCTCCCCGGACTGCGTCGCGATCGGCACGAGCACCAACGCCACCACGGCAAGCCCGAGCGGCAGGAACCGGGCCCATCGGCGGAACAGCGGCCACACCGCAGCCAGGGCGACCACGAGGGCCGCGCCGGGGACGAGAACCTCCGCCGCGTGGACGATGAGCGGATGCAGCGGAAGACCGGCGATGGTGTCGAACATCATTCTCCTTGAAGAGATGCCTCCGGTCGGGTGTCGGACGGTGCGGCCGACACGTGCCTGGGGGCGAGACCGAACATACACGCGGTGGCGAGGCGGCGGCCGACTGACCTCGGGCCCTGACCTACCCTTGTGACAGTGATGACACGGCATACGGAACCTGGTGCAGAAGCGCCGACAAGCCCGTCCATCCGGCCTGCGGTGCCCGACGACGTGCCCGCCATTCTCGGGCTGGTCCACGAGCTTGCGGTCTACGAGAAGGAGCCGGCCGCGGTCGAGGCGACCGAGGCGGACTTCCGTTCGGCCCTGTTCCCGCAGGACCGCGCGCCGACTGCCTTCGGGCACGTCGCGGTGGTGGACGGGACGGTTGTCGGTATCGCGATCTGGTACGTCACCTTCTCGACCTGGCTGGGACGCAGCGGGATCTGGCTCGAGGACCTGTACGTGTCGCCGGAGCATCGCGGGTCGGGCCTGGGCACGGCGATCCTGGCGGCGCTGGCAGCAGTGTGCGCCGAACGTGGCTATGGCCGGCTCGAATGGTGGGTGCTGAAGTGGAACACCCCCTCGATCGGCTTCTACGACTCGCTCGGCGGGCAGCCGATGGACGAGTGGCTCACCTACCGACTCGACGGCGAGGCTCTGGAGTCTCTGGCGGGACGGCGGCCCTGACCCTCGTCGAACTCAATCCAGCCCCCTATTCCGCCGGTGCCCCCGTAGGCTGGCCAGATGACGCAGCGGACCTTCGGCCAGCCCGCCACGCCCCGGCCTGACCAGGACATCCAGCGCGCTCTCGTGGTGTCGGCGCATCCGGACGACTGTGACTTCGGTGCCGCCGGGACCATCGCCGGCTGGGTCGATGCCGGGCTGAGCGTCACGATCCTGTTGTGCACGCACGGCGAGCAGGGCGGGTTCGACGACACCAACCGCGAGGAGATGCCGGCCATCCGCGAACGCGAGCAGGTGGCCGCGTCCGCCGCGCTGGGAGTCACGGACGTGCGATTCCTGCCCGGGCATCGGGACGGCTGGCTGGAGCCCTCATGGGACCTGCAGCGCCAGATCGTCAAGGTCATCCGGGACGTCCGGCCCCAGCGCGTCCTGATCCAGTCCCCGGAGAGATGGTATGACCGGTTTCAGGCCTCGCATCCGGATCACCTTGCGGCGGGCGAAGCCGCCATCCGCGCCGTCTACCCGGCGGCCGAGAACCGCTACGCGTGGCCCGAGCTCATCGAGCAGGGTCTGGAGCCGTGGCACGTCAACGAGGTCTGGATCATGGCCCATCCGCAGATGACCCACGCGGTGGACATCACCGACACCTTCGGCCGCAAGGTCGCCGCGCTGCGGGCTCACGCCTCGCAGACAGGACATATGGACGAGCTGGATGACTTCCTGCGCGGCTGGGGCGCCGGGGTGGCCGACGCGTTCGGACTTGGCGAGGGCCGGCTGGGCGAGTGCTTCCACATCATGGATCTGGGCTGAGCCGGTGCAGGTCGATGAGTTCCTGATCAGCGTCTCCCCCGTCGTGGTCTATGTCCTGGTGGGACTGGTGATCGCGCTGGAGAGCATGGGCATCCCGTTGCCCGGCGAGGTGATCCTGGTGTCCGCGGCACTGCTGGCAGCCCGCCAGGAGCTGGACGTGTCTCCCGTCTGGGTCGCCGTGGCAGCCAGCGCCGGGGCCATCGCCGGCGACAGTATCGGCTATCTGGCAGGGTGGCACTGGGGTGACCGGATGTTCACCGTGCTGGGTCGCCGGTTCCCCCGGCACGCAAGCCCCGCTCACCTCGCCTACACCGAGCACGTGTTCGCCCGGTATGGCGTGTGGGCCGTGTTCCTCGGCCGCTTCGTGGCGCTGCTCCGTATCTTCGCCGGCCCCATGGCAGGTGCGCTGCGAATGCCCTATCCCCGCTTCCTGGCGGCCAACGCGCTCGGCGGGATCGTCTGGGCCTGCGGGACCACGACGGCGATCTACACGCTGGGCACCCGCGCCGAGGACTGGCTCAAGGAGTCGTCCTGGATCGGGCTGGCCCTCGCGGTCGCCGTCGGCATCGCCGTCTCGACGATCTTCAGGCGACGGATGGAACGCGCGGTGGCCCGGTACGCCACCGAACAGGAGCCACGCCCTGACGCCGGGCCGGGAAGCCGGGAAGCACTGCTCGACGCGGTGGGCTCAGAGGAGATGCCGCCCGACGGCCCATGCGGTGAGCTCGTGCCGTGAGGACAGCTGCAGCTTGCGCAGCACCGAGGAGACATGGGTCTCGACGGTCTTGATCGAGATGAAGAGCTCCTTGGCGACTTCCTTGTACTGATACCCCCGGGCGATGAGCCTCATCACCTCACGCTCGCGCGCGCTGAGCCGGTCGAGCTCCTCGTCGACCACGGCAACCTCACCAGCGGCGGCGCCGAAAGCGTCCAGGACGAAGCCCGCCAGCCTGGGGCTGAAGACGGCATCACCATCGGCGACCCGCCGAATCGCGTCGGTCAGGTCCTGGCCGTTGATGGTCTTGGTGACGTATCCGCGTGCCCCGGCCCGGATGACCGCGATCACGTCCTCTGCCGCGTCGGACACCGACAGCGCGAGGAAGCGGACCGGATCGCCGGACTCCGTCGTCACGCCACCGGACCCGGTGATCACGTCGCTGCCGCCGTGGCCGTTGCCGCCGGGCAGGTGCACATCAAGCAGCACGACATCGGGCCGGGTCCGGGCCACCACGATGATCGCCTCGTCGACGTCCGCGGCCTCCCCCACGATCACCATCGACTCGTCGAGCTCAGCTTTGACCCCGGACCGGAACATCCGGTGGTCATCGACCAGGACGAGCCGGATAGAGGTGGCCTGTGGGGGCGGCGATCCGGTCATCCGCGGGTTCCTTCGGTGTCTGGTTGAGCGAGGGTCTCTGACTGGGCGAGGGTCTCCGGCTGAACGACGGTCCATGGCTGGACGACGGTCTCCGGCGGGACAACGGAGTCTGGCTGGACAGCGGAGTCTGGCTGGACAACAGGGTGGGTCGCGGCGGTCACGGGCAGGGTGAGGGTGACCTCCGTGCCCTGCTCGAGCCGGCGCACTGTTGCCGAGCCACCGTGCCGGGCCATCCGGCCCAGGATCGACTCGCGGACGCCCAGGCGATCCGGCGGCACCTCCGCCAGGTCGAAACCCGGGCCGTGGTCCCGGACGAACGCCTCCACCAGCTCGGAGCCCACCTCGACATAGACCGACACCGGCGGGGCGCCATGCCGGACGGCATTGAGCACCGCCTCGCGCAGCGCCCGCACCAGCGCGGTCCCGCCTGCATCAAGCGTGCGGTCACCAGTGACCACCAGCTCGACGGGAATGCCCTGAAGGTCCTCCACCTCGTGCGCAACCTCCGTCACGGCGGAGGCGAGGCTTGCCTGCGAGCCGACGGGGCCGGCATACAGCCAGCCGCGCAGCTCCCGCTCCTGGGCACGCGCGAGTCTGACCACCTCAGCGGGGTCGGCCGCCTTCCGCTGGATCAGCGCCAGGGTCTGCAGGACGGAGTCATGCAGGTGCGCGGCGATGTCCGCTCGCTCGGTCTCACGGATGCGTCGGGTCTGCTCGGTCCGCAGGTCCTCCCAGAGGCGCACCCCCCACGGCGCCGCGACCAGAGCGGCTCCGGCCAGGACAGCCACGGCCGCGATCCCCACATCCCACAGGCCGGCGAGCCCGCGCCCCTGGGTAGCGAGAACGACGACACCCACCGTGGCGAGCGCGATACCGATCCCCAGCCGTACCAGGCCTGCCCGTCGAGCGCCGGGCGCCAGGTCCCCTGCCAGCCATCGACCGCGTTCGGCATCGTCGAGCTTTGACCAGGCGAGCACCGCTCCGGCCGCCACGGTCAACAGCGGGAGGAGCACGCCAAGGCGCAGGTTGACTCCCTGCTGCTGGGCGAAGAACGCTGCGCCGACCACGAGCAGCCCCAGCCCGACCATGAGGTTGCGCACAGACTCGTTGCCCGGTCGGCCTGCACCCGCGGCATGGGTATCTTCCACGGGCGTTTCCAGGGACTGGGGGGTGAGAGCCCACAGGAAGAGGTATGCCGCGATGCCGGCACCGCCGGCGAAGGAGGCCACGACGAAGGCCAGCCGGACGTGCCGGACGTTGAGCCCGAGATGCTCGGCCAGTCCCGCGCAGACGCCTCCGAGATGGCGACCCCGGACCGGACGCTCCAACCGGGGCACCGGCCGACGCTCACCGGGGCCGATCGGCGGGTGCGGAAGCTCGTATGGCGTGGGCACGGGTCCATCCTCGCCCACATCCGGGCCGAACGAGCCTGCGAAGGCAGGATCTCAGGGTCGGCTCAGGGTGAAGTCAGGGTCGAACCTGATGGCGAGCGGCCGGCCAGCCGCCGAGAATCAAGACATGAACGAACAGAGCACCTCAGACCCGCAGACGGGAATGGACCGGGTCTTCTCCTCCTTGCGTGGCATCGGCATCCGACGCCGCACAGATGACAGGTGGGTCGCGGGCGTGTGCTCCGGGATCGCCGACCGGCTCGGCATCGACCCGGTGATCGTCCGTGCGGCCCTGGTACTCCTCTCCCTGCTGGGGGCGGGCATCGCCTTCTATCTCGTCGCGTGGGCCCTGCTGCCCGACGACCACGATGAGATCCTGGCGCAACGCGCTCTGCGCGACGGAGCCGGCGGCCCCATCGTGCTGCTGGTCCTGGCCGGTCTCGCCGTGGTGGGAGCACCGTTCTCCGGCCCGTGGTGGAGCCACCAGTCCGGCTGGGGCTTCCCCTGGGGCCTGGTCTTCATCGGCCTGCTCATCTGGTGGCTGGTGACGCGGTCGGGCAGCAACCCCGACGCCTACCACCATGGGCAGGCCCAACAGGTCGGGACCCCGACGGCCACCCTGCCGTCACCGGCCGCCGCCGCGCCGTGGCCGGCGGCATCCGGACCATCCTCGGCCGCAGCCGGCCCTGTTGTGCCCGGCACCCCAGCTGTCCCCCCGAATGTCCCGAGGTCCCCGGTCCCGACTGTGCCAAGGCCCCCGGTCCCGAAGAAGCGCGGGCGGCGATCCGGCGGACCATTGCTGGCCCTCATCGCCATCGGGCTGGCCCTGGCGACCTATGGCTCCATGATCTGGGCCGCCAACGCGTTCAGCTGGACCGGTGACCACCGGGCGACCGCGCTGGCCGGTGCCCTGGCAGCGATCGGGCTGCTGATGGTGGTGCTCGGCGTGGCTGGCTGGCGCGCCGGCTTCGCAACCTTCCTGGCCGTCGTCCTGGCACTCGCCTCCTGGTCGGTCATGGTGGTGCCTTCGGGGATCCATCTCGGCGGACGGATCGGGGACGCCACCTGGGCGCCTTCCTCGGTGAGCTCGAACGCCAGCTACCGCATCGGGATCGGGCAGGGCGTCCTGGACCTGAGCGCACTGCCCAGGGACGGACTCAGCGAGGCCAGGATCCCGGCGTCCGTAGGGATAGGTGACCTGAAGGTGATCGTGCCCGAGGACCTGACCGTCAGGATCGTGGGTCACGTCGGCCTGGGGGAGATCCTTCTTCCCGGCGACCTCCAGAACGTCGCCGGGAACGGCGGAAAAGGCGGCACGGACGTATCCCGGTCAGTCGATGTGGGCGACGGGCCGACCGAGGTCGTGGTCGATGCCGAAGTCGGCGTCGGACAGCTCACCGTGGTGAAGGAGTAGGACGATGGAACACAACGCACCCGGCACACCGTCAACACCGTCAACACCGGATGACAACCCGATCCAGGACAGACCCGGCGCGGGCAGGACCAGCACGGTCAGGGCCACCGTGGGCCAGCCCAGCACGGCCACTCCGGACAGGGTCAGTCCAGACAAGGTCAGGCCAGACAAGGTCAGGCCAGACAAGGTCACCCCGCCCGCACGTCCCGGGGGACCGAACGCCTCAGCCATCGTCCTCGGGCTGATAGCCATGGTGCTCGCCGGGCTGCTGATCGCCCACGAGACGATGAACCTGCGCGTGGACTGGTCACGGCTGGGGCCGGGCGCGATCGTCGGCGTCGGGGTCGTGCTGGCGGTGATCGGGGCCATCGGCCTCATCCGGCGCCATGACGACGTCTGACCTGCGTCAGCCCCTGTCATCCAGCCCGGCCACCTCGCCCAGGATCGATCTCCAGCTTGACGTGAGATCGAGCAGACCGAGGTCGGGCGGCAGGAACCACGCGGCGGACGCCGTCGTTCCGCCCACGTCGTGAACGACGGGACCGGTCGGCTCGGGGCAGAGCGCGCGGTAGATGATCCGCACGGCGTGAAAGTCCTCGAGTCGCCCGGAGGGAGCGCGGCCGACCCAGTGGCTGGTCTGGATCAGGGCGAGCTCGGGCACCGCGATCACCTGGCCGCTCTCCTCCCAGACCTCGCGCACCACGGCCTGCTCCGGCGCCTCCCCGGCCTCCAGGCCACCACCGGGCAGGCCCCACATGCCCGGCGCGCCGGTCTGGTCGGAGAACTGCGTCATCAGGAACCCACGCGAGCTGGTCACCACGGCGTAGGCCGCGACGCGCTGGTGCCGCAGCGCCACCTCGTCCTGGGCTGCGACGAGGCCGTCATCGCGGCGCGGGAGCGCCCCACCAGCCGGCGGTACGACCATCCGGGCCTCCGCGGGAAGCGGATCGACCTGGAAGGGCTCCACGACAAAAGTCATGGTGAGCACGTGTGTGGCGGCCGGGTTGCTCAGGACGTCCCGCACCCGCCGGACCTCCCAGCCATGCGCCGCAAGCAGCCTGGCCGGATCCTGTCCATGGCCCAGTGCCAGACGGGCGACCTCCGCGCCACTCGCGTCGACCCCCACCACGAGGAGCCGGGACCCCGGCCCCGGAGCGGGGGTCACGTCTGCGGCCCGCCTGCCGTCCCCCGGACGGACCCCGCCACGGCGATGGCGCGGTGGTACTCGGCCTCCGCACGGTCCAGGATGAGGTTCCACGACTGCTCGGGCGGGGTACTCCGGTTGTATGCCGTCATCGATCCCAGGAGCCCGTCGTCGGTGGCCAGTCGCGCGAGAGCGCCAGCCATCGCAGAGTCGTCCGTGGCCAGGTACCCGTTCAGGCCGTCCTTGACGAACTCCTGCACCCCGCTGCCACGGCGCCCCACGACCGGCAGTCCCACCGTGCGCGCCTCCAGGGCGGCAATCCCGAACGACTCCAGGGGCGCCGGGGCCACGAAGATGTCGGACGCCGCATACCTCTCTCGCAGCTCCTCCCGGGTCACCCTGCCCGGCAGGGCGACCCAGCCACCCATGTCGTGGGAGGCGATGAAGCGCTCGAGCCTGCCGCGATCGGGACCATCACCGAAGATCTCCAGGCGGAGCCCACGGTCGGCCCGCACCAGCGCCCGCACCCGGGCCATGGTGCGCAACAACGCCAGCGGGCGCTTGCGGGCAGCGAGCCGCATCGCCGAGACGACCCGCACGTCCTTGTCCGGGTCTGCGTCCACCGGCTCGCGAACGGGCGGCTGCCCGGACGGCGTGGACCATCGATCGACGTCGATCCCGTTGGACAGGACGTTGACCGTGCCCGCTGAGCCGATGATGCGCTGCAGCGGCTCGGCGGCCACGGACGAGACGGCGCTCATGGCGACGCCCTGGCGGGCCCAGCCGCGCACGTACCCCGCTGCACGGAATACCGGCTCGAGCCGGCCCAGCATGCAGTGCCACGTCATCGCGGTCGGCAGGCCCAGGTCGGTGGTGACCCGGGTGCAGTCGACGGCAAAGGGACTCACCACGCCCATGTGCACGTGGGCGACGTCGAACCCGCCACCGGCCAGCCGCTGGCGCAGCAGCCGCGGGGCCAGGGGGTTCACCGGCAGCTCGAACGGCAGGCGCAGGGCCAGCCGGTGAACCTCGACCCCGTCGACCTGGTCCACGAACCCGCCCCGCTCACCATGGCTGCCCGGGGTGGCCGTGAAGACGACGACCTCGTGCCCACGGCCGGCCAGCCGGGCCGCAAGGTCATGGACCTGCACCTCGATCCCGCCCAGGCGGGGGAGATAACAGTCAGATAGCAGTGCGATCTTCACAGAACCCAGCGTCGCATGAGACAGGATGGGACCCGATGGCGCACACCCTTCTGGCATTCCACGCCCACCCCGACGACGAGGCCCTGCTGACCGCCGGGACGATGGCGCGCGCCGCCGCGCAGGGGCACCGGGTCATCCTGGTCGTGGCGACCGACGGCAACGAGGGTCTGGCCTCCAGCAGCTTCGCGGCCGACGGCCGCCTCGGCGAGCGTCGGCTGGACGAGCTGCGAGAGAGCGCCCGGGCGCTGGGCGTGGCGCGGGTGGAGCACCTCGGGTACGCGGACAGCGGGCTCGGGCCACAGACCCTGCCGGATCCGCCGGGGCAGACCCAGTTCATCCGGGCGGATACTGACCAGGCCGCCAGGCTGCTCGCCGACATCCTCATCGAGGAGTCCGTCGACGTCCTGCTGACCTACGACGCCAACGGCGGCTATGGGCACCGTGACCACGTGAAGGCTCACCAGGTCGCGACGCGGGCGGCGGAGCTGGCACAGACCCCCCGCGTGCTGCAGGCGACCGTGCCGCGCGACACCATCTGCCGGGCGATCGCCCTGGCACGGAAGGTCTACCGGTTCCCGGCGGCCATCGACCCCACCACTTTTGACCGCGCCTTCAGCCCGCATGCAGACATCACCCACCGGGTCAGCGTCATCCGGTACGCCTCCGCCAAGCGGGCCTCGATGCGTGCCCACGCCTCACAGGCCAGCGCCGACAGGGGCGCGGACCGCACCCTGGCCGCCTTCCTGCGAATCCCGCGGCCGTTGTATGACGTGGTCTTCGGCCGCGAGTGGTTCGTCGACCCGGCCCATCCGGCAGGCGCGCCGGTGTCCCGAGACGTGTTCGACGGTCTGGCGTGACGACCCGTCGGAGGTCATGGTGAAAGGCGACAGCCCGACTGAGCGCGCCCTCTGGCACCCGACCCGCAAGCAGATGGTGCAGGGTGTGCCCGGCATCCTGCTGGCGATCGTGCTGGTCATCTGGTGGTTGCCAAAGATCGCGCAGACCTCGTGGACCGCGGTGTTCGACACCCTGGGCCACGTCGGCCCGGGTTCGGTGTTCATGCTGTACGCGCTCATGTGCCTGGGGCTCTGGAGCTACACCTTCACGCTCACCGGGTCGCTGCCGGGCCTGCGCCACCTCCATGCGCTCATCGTGAACCTGTGCGGATCGTCCGCGGGCAACTTCCTGCCCGGTGGTGGTGCTGCCGGAGTTGCAGTCACCTATGCGGCCTTCCGGTCCTGGGGCTTCTCCCGCCGGGCCATCTCCACCTCCGTGATCGTCACCGGCGTCTGGAACCTCCTCGCCCGGTTGATCCTTCCGGTGACCGCCCTGGTCGCCCTCCTCGTCGCCGGGGGCAACCTGCCCCTCTCAGTGGTCCGGGGCGGGCTGATCGGCGCTGCCGCGGGCCTGCTGCTGCTTGCCCTCTTCGTCGCGGCGCTCGCCAGCGAGAGGGTCACCCGCACCATCGGCAGGGCTCTCAACCGGGTGCTGCGCCTGCTGCATCGGCGGTTCACCTCCCTGCACGAGGTGGGCGTGGACGACTTCATCACGGACCAGCGGGTGCGCATCGTCAGGGTGGTGCGCAGCGGCGGGGTCAAGATGACGTTCGGGCTGGCCGGGTACTTCGCCGTCTTCTACGTGCTCTTCTGGCAGAGCCTGCACGTGGTCGGGCTGCGGATGGCCTTCTCGCACATGTTCGCCGCCTACGCCGTGGGGCGGCTGCTGTCCGCCATCGGGATCACCCCCGGTGGCGTGGGAGTCACCGAGGGCGGCGCGGTGGCCGTCCTGGTCGCCTTCGGCGCCGACCCCGCACAAGCGCTCGCGGGCACCGTGCTGTTCTCGCTCTACACCCACGTGATGGAGGTCCCGATCGGCGCGCTGGCCTTTCTCGGCTGGGCGCTCTCGAAGAAGACGACACGCGCCAACGGCCACAGCAGCACCGGCGACAGGTCTGCGGATACCCCTGTCACCGACCGCCACGGCACCCCCGGCGACAGCTCCGCGGATACCTCTGTCCCCGGCAGCCCCGGCAGGAACGCCGCGGATGCTTCTGCTCCCGATGGCTAGCAGCCTCGGAGGGCGAAGGCCGCGCCGTTCACCTCCGGGCTGACCACTGCCTGCGGCGAGCCGTCCGTCTCAACCGACGAGGCGGCGAACCTGACGGGTGCGGGCCTTGTTGGCGATCTCGTCGTCGATCTCCCCCGGCACGAAGGGCTCGCCCAGTGCCCGCTCGACAGCCAGCCTGATCAGCGCGTCGGCGAAGGCAGGGTTGGCCGGCAGCACCGGGCCGTGCAGGTAGGACCCGAACACGTTGCCGGTCACCGCCCCCTCGGTCCGGTCGGTCCCGTTGTTGCCCATCCCCGACTTCACCATGCCGAAGGGCCGCTGCCCGGGGCCGAGCTCCGTTGAGCCGGAATGGTTCTCGTAGCCGACCACGTCCCCGTACGCCGTGTCCAGGACGACCGGGCCGATCATCCGCTTGGCGTTGCCCTGGGTCGTCACGTCAAGGATGCCGATGCCCGGGAGCCGCTCCCCCTCGATCGTGATGAACGCGTTGCCGAAGAGCTGGTACATGCCGCAGATCATCAGCATCGCGGTGCCGTCATCTGCCAGCGCACGCAGCACGTCGGCATTGCGGGCCAGGTCTTTCTCGACCCGCGCCTGCCCGCTGTCCTGTCCGCCCCCGCCAAGAACGAGGTGGGCGTCCGTCGGGAAGTCGTTGCCGGGGTGGTGCTGATGGACCAGCGGCTCGTAACCGTGCCAGCGCAGCCGGCTTGCCAGGGCGCGGGTGTTGCCGAGATCGCCGTAGATGCTCATCTCACGCGGGTAGATGTGGACAACCTTGATCTGGCCCTTGCTGCTCGAGGTGTTGCCGCTCGGGTAGCTGCTCATGGCTGGGCCTCCTCTCCGAAGTTGGCGAGGCCGTAGCGCGCGGCCAGGTCGCGGCGCAGCGCCATCATCGCGGTGTACGTGCAGAAGATGCGCTTGGGCTCGTCCCTGTACTCCGTGAGGAACCGCCCCAGCGCACGGCCCAGATCGGGCTCGACCTTCGCCACGGACACGTCGTCGTACTGGAGCCGCAGCGCCATGTCGTAGGCCCGGACCCCGCTGGTGAGCGCAACTCCCCTGCCCTGCAACGACTCGAAGCTGACGTCGTACAGCCACGACACGTCACGCCCGTCGGCGTAGTCGTCGTTGATCGCGACCATCGTGGTGACCGGGGTGTTGCCGTAGGTGCTCAGGGCAACCGTGAATCCGGCCGGGTTCTTGACCAGGACGAGCTCGAGTGGCTGTCCGTCGGCGTCGATGATCTCGCCGCGCCCGAAGGGAGGCTCAACCCTCTCGAGGGCGGCAACCGCGGCAGCGTCGCGAAACTCGTTGCCGAGCAAGGCCTTGGCGGTGGACGTCGCGGCCGTCGCATTGATCATGGCGGCCAGTCCGCGCTGCTTGAGAACCATCGGGCCGACCGCACCGGCGGAGCCGAAACGCACCTCGAAGCTTCGTTCGTCGTGAGGCTTGAGCAGACCATCGGCCCCGGTCGGCTCCGGCGGCGTGAAGTCGTCCTCGAACCGCACATCGGCCTCCTGGAGCTCCGGGAGGCGGTCGGCGATCGATGGGTCGACGCCGAAGTAGGTGACCTTGACACCCTCAGGGACCCGTCCGGCGATCCGCGAGACGAAGGAGTCGTTGAGGTTGAGAACCACCCCGATGGTGGTCTGCTCCGCCAGCTCGGCGAGCAGTTTGGCGGTGTGGTCAATCTCGGCGAACCGGTCGAGCTGGTCGCGAGCGACGTTGAGCAGCAGCGAATGCGTCGGTCTGACCTCGGCGGCGAACTTCAGGGCGTGGGCCTCGTCGAGCTCAAGGACGGCCATGTCCGCCCTGAGCCGACCCGAGAGAGGGATCTCGGCCAGCATCGCGGAGATGACACCCCGGGTGAAGTTGCTGCCGGTGGGGTTCGTGAACACGGTGAGCCCGTGCTCGCGCAGGATCGCGACCAGCATCTTGGTCGTCGTGGTCTTCCCGTTCGTGCCGGTGACGACGACGACGCCGCGCGGCAGGTCCGCGAGGGCCTGGGTGAGGAACCGCGGGTCCAGCCTCTCGACCACCAGCCCCGGCATCGCCGAACCGCCGCCCCGCAACCTCGATGCGACACGTGCCATCTTGCCTGCCGCCACTGCCACCGAAGTCCTGAGCACCGTCATACCTTAACCACGCTGGCGCCGGCCCCCGTCTCACCCGAGATGGCGGTCGGCGACGTGGGCGACCGCGCCGACGCTCACGGCGCAGGCGAGACCGATCGACCCGAGCGAGATGATGCCCAGCCCCAGATCGCGCAGGCCCGGCTGTGGCCGGACCCCCCAGGACACCAGCAGGCCGCCGACCATCGAGGCGCCGATGAGCGCCGCCGCATGGACCGAGCCGCCGCCCTCCAGAACGGGAGGACGCGGTCTGACCAGCGCCGCTACCAGCATCCCGGCAGCCGCCCACAGCACGCACACGAAGGTCGCCGCGATGACGTCAGCGGGGTGGTGCCACCTGCCCAGCACCAGTGCCACGCCGACCAGGGATGCGGTTGCGGACACGCCGATCGCCACGGTCCAGCGCCAGGCGGGCGGGGCGACGATGACCGCCGCGAGCGCTATCGACAGCGCGACGGTCGTGTGCCCGCTGGGGAACCTGTGGGGTTGCTGACCGAGTTCAGGACCGGTGAAAACGTCGTACTTGAGGAGCTGGGTGGTGAGGTTCGCTCCCCCGACAACCACCACGGCGCCCAGCGCAAGGTCGAGCCGGCGGCGCACCGCGGCCAGCATCACGCAGGCGACCAGCGACACGGCGACCGAACCGGTCGATACCCAGTCCAGCCCGTCGTAGAGGCGATGCAGCGTCAGTGCCGGGCTGCTGACCGCGTCCATGGCCGCCCGGTCGAGGCGTAGCCCTCGAGGGGTCCGCAAGGCCAGGTGAGCCGTCGTAGCCAGCCCCAGCACGGAAACCATCACGAGGGCGCCCACGGCCGCCAGGAACGGCCTCCACGGCGGTTGGGCGGGCCCCTCGCCTTCCTCACCCGGCAGGGCTTCGATCACCATATGCAGCAACTCCTGAGATTCCAGCCTGACCGCCGGTGCCCTGACCTTCCCGATCGCGCCCATTGCCGGCGCCCTGAGTGTGATGATGGTCGGGTCCACCTGAACCCGACGGGTTCGGGTGGGGAACGACGAGCACGGCCCTGCAACAGCCCCCCGGGAGCCTTTGGACCCAACTTGATGATCTCACTCACAGAGTCCCCCGCGGTGGAACTTCCTGCGACACGGACCCGCGGATGGCGGACGGTCGCCTGTATCGCCGCGCTCCTGGTGCCGCTGCTGGCGACCTCTGCCTGCAGCTCCACGGGCTCGTTGACCCCACCAGCACGTCACACGTCGGGCAGCACCACCGCCAGCGCAACGAGCCCCCAGCCGGGCCGAAAGGCGCCCGCCAGCCCGGCGAGGGGCCGGCTCACCGTGCTGGGGCTCGGCGACTCCGTCACCTCGGCCTCGGCCTGCAGCTGCGCCGGTTTCGTCCAGGACTTTGCCGGCCTGCTGTCCAGGCGTCGGGGCGCCCCGGTGCGGTCGGTCAACCTGGGCCAGCCGGGGCTGACCAGCGTTCAGCTCGATCAGGAGCTGCACCAGGACAGCCCCGCACGGCGCGCCGCGGGCACCGCCGACATCGTGCTGATCACCATCGGGGCCAACGACCTCATGCCGAGCCTGGCTTCCTGGGACGCCGCGGGATGCGACGACAGCTGCGCAGGGAGCGGGGTCACGGGGGTCCGCTCCCGGATCAGGTCCATCGTCGACCAGGTGCACGCCCTGAGGCACGGACTGCCGACCCAGGTGCTGGTGACCAGCTACTGGAACGTCTTCGAGGACGGCGACGTCGCGTCGGCCGAGCGCGACCAGGCGTACCTGGTCTGGAGCGACCGGCTGACCCGGCGGCTCAACGCCAGCATCTGCTTTGCCGCCACCTCGGGCGGGGCGACCTGTGTCGACCTCTACGCACCCTTCAAGGGTGACGGCACGAACAACCCGACCCGACTGCTCGCCTCCGATGGTGACCACCCCAACGCGGCCGGTCATGCGGCGATCGCCCGAGCGCTAATGGCTGAGGTGCAAGGGAACGCCGGGGGTGGCGGCAGCAGCTAGCCGGGCCGACAGCCAGTCCAGGCTCGGACCCATCTCCAGGGACCAGGACGCGAAGTTGTGCCCGCCGGAGGGCAGGAGCATCGTCTGCACCTGCAACGGCGGGCGCACCCGCGAGAGGAACTTCTGTGTGTCGCGATAGCCGTTCGGGCCGGCCTCGGTGCGTGAGATGGCCACGAACAGGGACGCTGGCGGCGTCGGCAGGTGCGCGAGCCTCCACTCCAGGTCGTTGAGCTTTCGTATCTCGGCCGAGCCGCCCCACAGGTCACCGGTCGTGTTGTCGCGCAGGGTGTGGAAGTAGCCGGACAGGGCCACCGCGGCGGGAATGACGTCAGAGTGCATCATGGCGAGCTTGACGGCGCAGTACCCGCCCGTCGAGTCGCCCATCGCCCCCCAGCCCATGGCTCGCACCCGGAACGCGTTCGAGATCGCGGCGGGCACATCCTGGGCGAAGTAGGTGAGCACCTGGGGTCCTGCGGGGACGTCGGTGCACTCCGTGTCGCGCGGGAACGCCGCCGCGGAACGCATCATCACCAGCACCATCGGTGCCGCCCGGTGCGCGTTGATCTCGTCCAGGAGATACTGCGGGTACCTCATCCCGCTGATCAGCCCGGTCTCACTGCCTGGGTAGCCGGTGAGAACCTCGACTGCCGGAAACCGGCTGTGCGCGTAGGCGGGCTGGAAGTACTGGGGCGGCAGCCACACGCTGGCGGTGGCGCTCAGCGCCGACCTGGCACCATGGAGATGCACCTGGACCACCCGGCCGCGGGTGGTCCACTGCGAGGGGGTGGACCAGAGCGGATCGCGCCGGAAGCGCACCGCCGTCCGGTCCGTGCGCAGGTTCGTCGCGCTCTGACCGACACCACCCCCCGCACCGACAGCCTGCGGGACTGGTGCGCTAGGGGTGCCCAAGGTCGAGACGACGAGATCGGACCACGAGGTGTAGAAGTAGCCGTAGTCGTTCATGGCTGCGGCGACGAGCAACACGGCCGCGAGCTGGCAGCTGACCAGAAGCAGGACCCGTGACCCGAGACGCGTCACCCGGCGGCCGGGCAGCCGGGACCACAGCAGATAGGTGGCGATGGGCAGGCCCACCGTGAGGATCGCGAGCAGCACCAGGAGCGGACTTCCCAGCAGAGCCACGATTCGCCACTCCCGCCACGTTGGTTCACCAGAGTCAGACGACCGGGCGGAGTCAGTCTCTGATGCGTGGCTGAAAAGAACCTGAGAACGGCTTCCCGTGACAAAGGCCCGAGGCAGCCTGCCAGCAGGGTCTGCACGCACCTGCAGACGCAGGTCAGGCCTGGTGGCTCACTCCCACTCGATGGTGCCCGGCGGTTTGCTCGTCACGTCGAGCACCACCCGGTTGACCTCAGGCACCTCGTTGGTGATCCGGGTCGAGATCCTGGCGAGCACGTCGAACGGCACCCTGGTCCAGTCGGCGGTCATCGCGTCCTCGGAGGAGACCGGGCGCAACACGATCGGGTGGCCGTAGCTGCGGCCATCGCCCTGAACACCCACAGAGCGCACGTCGGCCAGCAGGACCACAGGGCACTGCCAGATGTCGCGGTCGAGGCCGGCGGCGGTCAGCTCCTCACGGGCGATCGCGTCAGCCGCGCGGAGGATCGAGAGCCGTTCGGCCGTCACCGCGCCGACGATGCGAATCGCCAGGCCGGGGCCTGGGAACGGCTGGCGCCAGACGATCGCCTCGGGCACGCCGAGCTCGAGGCCGACCTGGCGGACCTCGTCCTTGAACAGCATCCGCAGCGGCTCGATCAGCTTGAACTGCAGGTCATCCGGCAGCCCGCCCACGTTGTGATGCGACTTGATGTTGGCGGTGCCGGTGCCGCCACCGGACTCCACGACATCGGGATACAGCGTGCCCTGGACCAGCCACTCGACCGGATGAAGATCAGACTCCTCGCCTGTTCCCTCAGAGGGGCCGACCAGATCGCGCGCCGCCTGCTCGAAGCAGCGGATGAACTCCCGGCCGATGATCTTGCGCTTCTCCTCAGGGTCCGAGACCCCGTCCAGGGCGTTCAGGAACTGCTCCCGGGCATCGACCACGACCAGCGAGACTCCGGTGGCGGCCACGAACTCCTGCTCCACCTGCTCGGCCTCGCCGGAGCGCAGCAGCCCGTGGTCCACGAACACACAGGTCAGCTGGTCGCCGACGGCCCGTTGCACCAGGGCCGCGGCAACCGAGGAGTCGACCCCGCCGGAGAGCGCGCACAACACCCGGCTCGAGCCGATCCGCTCACGGACCGCGGCCACCTGGTCCTCGACGACGTTGGACGCCGTCCAGTCCGCGGCCAGACCGGCCCCGCGGATCAGGAAGTTCTCCAGCACCCTCTGGCCATAGGCGGTATGGATGACTTCAGGGTGCCACTGCACGCCATACAGCCTGCGCTCATCGTCCTCGAAGGCGGCAACAGGCGCTCCGGGGCTGGAAGCGGTGACCTTCATGCCAGCCGGCGCCGCCGTGACGGAGTCGCCATGGGACATCCAGACCGACTGCTCGGCGACCTGGCCGTTGAACAACGTCGAGGAGAGGTCGAGGACCGTTGCTTGGGTCGAGCCGTACTCGCCGAGGCCGGTGCGGACCACCGTTCCGCCGAGGGCCTGGACCATCACCTGGAACCCGTAACACATGCCGAACACCGGGACCCCGGCCGTCAGCAGCGCGGCATCCAGAGCGGGTGCGTCCTCGGCATAGACCGACGACGGCCCGCCGGAGAGGACGATCGCGGCCGGGTTCCTGGCGAGCATCGCCGACACCGCCATGGTGTGCGGCACGACCTCGCTGTACACATTGGCCTCACGCACCCGGCGGGCGATCAGCTGGGCGTACTGCGCCCCGAAGTCGACGACAAGGACGGGCCGGGCAGCAAGTTCAGGGAGCGCTTCAGTCACCGGGCAAGGCTACCGGTGCGTCCTGGGCGGCAAGCCGGGCCTCTATCTCGCCCGAGACACGGTGCTCGACGAAGAACGGCACCACGGGGACGAAACCCGACATCATGGTGAGGACCATTCGCGGCAGGCTCCACCCCACCTTGAAACCGAGGTTGGCGATGGAGAGGACGAACACGAAGAAGATGACGCCGTGAATGGGGCTCCAGACCGCGGACGCCCCGCCCTTGCCGAACCCTCCGTTGTTCACGATGACCCCGATGAGCACGAACAGCGCGCACCCCGCCGTGATCGCCATGACCTTGAAGAAACTGAGGGCCTTGCGGGCGGCTGCCACATCGCGTATCGGACGAACCTGCTCAGACATTCGTTACCTTTCCTGTTTCACCGACGGCGCCAGCGCACTGTTCGTTCTCGTGGTCTCATTGTCGCCGTCCTCATTATCGCCGTCGCCGTCGCTATCGCCATCATCGTCGTCGGGCCGGCCCTCGCGACTCACCTCGTAGTCGTCACGAACCATCCTCCACCACATGTACGCGGCGAAGAGCGCGAAGACCCACCACTGCACGGCGTATGCCGCGTTGCGCCAGGAGAGTCCGCCACCCGTCAGAGCGGGTGGCGGCACCCGCTTCATGGCCGGGGCAGAGACCGATGTCACATCAGGTTGCTCGGCTGTGGCGAAGACAAAGGCGTTGTACAGGTCGCCGGGCCAGCGGTTGACGAGCTGGGACAGGTCCAGGAAGGCCAGCTGCCCCGCAGGCAGCGTGGGACCGTCTTTCTCACCGGTGGGCGACTCCCCCAGCGCCAGGGTCCCGGACACGGTGACCTCGGCGGCCGGTTGCGGTGCGAGAGCCAGCTTCGGATCCGTCACGAATCCCCGCACGACGGCGATCCGGGCGCCGGTGGACGTCACCACCAGAGGCGTCACGACCCAGTATCCGGGCTCGCCATGCAGCCGGCGCGGCGTCACGAGGACCTGCGCTGACCCGTCATACCGACCTGTGGCCGTGATCCGGCGGCCGGTGCCGTCCTCCGGAAAGGCGCCATGCGGGGTCAGCACCGAGGTGAGGTCGGCGACCGAGCGCGTCGGGGCGGAGCGCACCTGCTCGGCCTGGCCCTTGTCGCGGGCCACGTTGAGCTGCCACAGACCGAGCATCCCGAAGCTGACCATCACGACCGCCACGATCGCCAGCAGCCCCAGCCATCGGGGTTTCACAGCGGTCCGCAGCACTGGCCAAGGCTAATTCACTCAGGGCGACTGCGCATCCAGCCATGACGCGGTGCACCCTGACGCAGTGCACCCTGACGCGCAGCTAGGACGCAGCGGGCTTGTTGTCGTCGAAGACCATGATGCTGCCGCCGTAACAGGCGACCCAGACCGAACCGGTCGTCGGCTCGTAGGCGATGCCGATCGGGTGGTAGTCAGTGGCCGTCCTGGTGAGCTGTTTGAGGTCCGAGGTCCGCAGCTTGGAGACCGTGGACGACTCGTAGTTGACGACGTAGACCGCCCGGCCATCGCGGGAGATCGCCATCGACCGGGGCTGCTGGCCGGTGGAGACCGTCTTGAGCACCGCGCCCGTCCTGGCGTCGACCTTGCTCACCGTGCCCGAGCTGTTGTTGGTGACGTAGAGGTACTTGCCGTCCGGGGAGATCACGATGTGGCGAGGGCCGTTGCCGGTGTGGGCGAACGTCGAGACCTTCCTGGAGGCAAGGTTCACCTTGGCGATCCGCTGGCTGCCCATCACCGCGATGAAGGCGGTCTTGCTGTCGGCCGTGATCGCGATACCCCGGGGGTAGGCCCCGCCGATCGGGATCGTGTGCACCAGCCGGGCCGTCCTGACGTCGACCACCGACATGGTCCACGAGCACCAGTTGGTCACCAGGACGGTGGAGTCGTCCGGGGTGACCGCGACGTACTTGGGGACAGCGCCGACCGGGATGACCTGGTCGATCTTGAGCGTCGTGGTGTCGATCCGGTAGAGGAAGCTCTTGTCCGGGGCCGATCCGGGGTTGCAGGAGTCGAGACCCTCGGGCCCGAAGTTCTTGCCGTACATGGAGTAGTTCGAGACGTAGACGTGCTTGCCGTCATGGGTGAACGCGGCCTCGACCGGTGAGCCCTTGGAGGTTCCGGGATGCCCGCCGATCCCGAACTGCGACAGGTCAACCGAGTCGTCGACGGTCTGTCTGAGCTTCCCGTCGGGGGTGAATACCGAGACCGTGTGGGTGTACATCATGTTCTGGGCGGTCACCAGACCGGACGGTGACGCCACGACCGACTTGGGACTCAGCTGCCCGGTGATTCGCTCACGCCGGACGAAAGCGGTCTGGTCGGAGGGCAGCAGGGTGACCTGCGCCGGGTTGGCCGCCCTCGCGGCCTTGGCCCTCGACGCCTCCGCCCGGGCCGCTTCGACCCGGGCCGCCTGAGCTTTTGCGGCCTCAGTCTTTGCCCTCTCGGCCCGGAGAGTGCCCGCCTTCGAGACCGCGGCGCTCGAGGTGGTCGTGGTGCCAGCCGGCTTGGCGGTGTCCTGGGCCTTCGAGGTCGCAGTGACCAGGGTGGCGACCGTCAGCCCGACGATTGCGGCGCCGACGAGGATGCGGCGCCGACGTACGAAGGGCGCGGTACGGATCATCGTGGTCTGCCCTCTGTCGTCCCGCGCTTGACATCTGTTATCACGCGCTTGGTTTTGTTACTCATTCAGGGTAGGGCAACCGGTCAAATCGAGTGGAACGACTCGCCGGGGTGCAGCATCTTCTCAGGGCGCTGGCGCGCGCCGAAAATTCGTTTGTTCGCAACCGCCTGGGCCCCTACCGTAAGCGACGCGATGCAAAGACTGCCGTATCCGGATCCCGGAGTCCCGGACCTGCGCACCCCGATACGATTCCTCGTCTGGGTCGCTCGGGGTCAGTGGCGAACCCTCCTGTCCGGTGTGGTCTTCGGTGTCGTCTGGATGGTCAGCCAGGCCCTCATGCCCGCCGCCATCGGTCAGGCCATCGACCACGGCATCATCGCCAAGGACACCCGGGCGCTGCTGACCTGGAGCGGGGTACTCGTCGGGCTCGGCGCCGTCGGCGCCGCGGCAGGGGCGATGCGGCACCGGTTCGCTGTCGAGAACTGGCTTCGTTCCTCCTTCCGCTGCATGCAGCTGATCGGTTACAAGGCAGCTGACACCGGCGAGGCGCTGCCCCGGCGGATGCCGACCGGCGAGGTCGTGGCGACCGTCGCCTCCGACTCCATGCGACTGGGCGGCCTGTACGACGTGTCCGCACGTCTGGCCGGTGCTCTGGTGAGCTACGTCGTCGTGGCCTTCATCCTGCTCAGCAAGTCCCGCCCGCTGGGCCTCGTGGTCCTGATCGGCGTTCCCGTCCTGGTCTCGTCCCTGTCACTGATCCTGCGCCCTCTGCAGAAGCGCCAGAGCGATCAGCGTGAGCAGTCGGGCAAGCTCATCAGCCTGGGCGCCGACACGGTTGGCGGTCTGCGGGTGCTGCGTGGCATCGGCGGCGAGCAGACGTTCCTGCGCCGCTACCAGGCGCAGTCACAACGGGTCCGGTCCGTCGGGGTTGAGGTCGCCGGGGTCCAGGCCTGCCTCGACGGCGCCCAGGTGCTCCTGCCGGGGGTGTTTGTCGTCCTGGTGACCTGGCTCGGCGCGCGGTTCGCCCTCGAAGGGACCATCACGGCGGGTGACCTCGTGCAGTTCTACGGCTACGCCGCCTTCCTGGTCATGCCGTTGCGCACGGCCATCGAGTTCGCCGATCGCGCCACCCGCGCCCACATCGCGGCACGCAAGATCATCCGGGTCCTGTCCACCGAGCCCGATATCTCGGACATTCCGGACACTTCGGACATTCCGGACGTCAGCGACCCGGCCGGGTCCCTGCGCCCGCCCGCCGGTGGCGTCCCGCTGACCGACCCGGCCAGCCAGGTCACCATCGCACCAGGCCGGCTGACCGCCATCGTCTCCGCCCGCCCCGAGGAGTCCGCGGCCCTGGCCGACCGGCTCGGCAGGTTCGGGCGGGCCCCCACCGCAGTGCACCTGGACGGTGTGTCCATCACCGACCTTCCTCTGGCCACGGTCCGCCGACGGATCGTCGTCAGCGAGATCGACCCCCGCCTCTTCACCGGCTCGCTGCGCGGGGAGCTCGACCCGCACGGCATCCACGACGACGCCACGATCCTGTCTGCCCTCCTGGTCGCCAGTGGCGAGGACGTCATGGAGGCGCTGCCCGCGGGGCTCGACAGCGACGTCGAGGAACGGGGCCGGTCCTTCTCCGGTGGCCAGCGTCAGCGCCTGGCACTCACCCGTGCCCTGTTGACCAACGCCGAGACTCTGGTCCTGGTCGAGCCCACCAGCGCCGTCGACGCGCACACCGAAGCCCGTATCGCCGTCCGGCTGGCCCGTGCCCGGGCCGGTCGCACCACGGTCGTGATGACCGCGAGCCCGCTGCTGCTCGACCAGGCCGACGCCGTGATCCTGCTGACTGACGGCAAGGCAACCGCCCGGGGCACGCACAAGGACCTGATGGCGACGAGCACGGCATACCGGAACACCGTGATCCGGGGGGAGGCTTCCTGATGGCACTGACCACCGAGCCGGTCACCCGCACCCTGCCGGTCGCCGACATGGCGTCGGTGCGCCGCCACACCCGCGAGCTGCTTCGCGACCACCGGGCGACGTTGTGCCGGGTCATCGGGCTGCACGCCCTCGCCGCGCTGGCCGCGCTGGTCGCTCCCCGGCTGGTCGGCGAGCTCGTCGACGGCGTCACCAACGGCACGACGCGGGCACACATCGACACCCTGGCGCTCTGGCTTGCGGCATCGATCCTGCTGCAGACCGTGCTGGTCTGGGCCGCCAGGCGGGCATCCTTCATCATGGGCGAGAGCGTGTTCGCCCAGCTCCGGGAGCAGTTCATCTCGCGGGTGACCTCGCTGCCCCTGTCCACCGTGGAACGGGCCGGCACCGGCGCCCTCGTATCCCGCACGACCAACGACGTCGAGGCCCTCTCCCAGGTCGTACGCTTCGGCATCCCCTCCTTGTTCGTGGCCGTCGTGACGACGGTGCTCACGGTGGCTGCGGCCCTCGTGGCCGGACCGCTGGTTGCCCTCCCGATCGTCATCGGCGTGCCGATCATGTGGTTCTCGACCCGGGCCTACCTTCGGCTGGCGCCCGCTGGCTACCTGCGCGAGCGAGCGACCTATGCGGTGGCCAACGGCGTCCTCACCGAGACCGTCGACGGCGCCCGCACCGTGGACGCGCTCGGGCTGCGCTCGCGGCGCCGCCAGCGCACCGACGAGGCCATCGGAGACTGTTTCGATGCCGAGGCCTACACCCTGCGCCTGCGGATGATCTGGTTCCCGCAGGTCGAGTTCGCCTACCTCCTGCCGGTGGCGGCCACGCTCCTGTGGGGCGGCTGGCTGGTGGCCGGCGGCCACGCCACGATCGGCACCGTCACGACGGTCGTCCTCTACATCCAGCAGATGGCGGGCCCGCTGGATGACCTGCTGATGTGGCTCGACGAGATCCAGGTCGGCGCCACGTCCCTGGCCCGGGTGATCGGCATCGCCGACGTGCCACCGGACCGAAGCACCACGGGAGAGTCACCCCGGGGCCGCGACATCGCGGTGGACGATGTGCGCTACTCCTACCGCGCCGGCCACGACGTCCTGCAGGGCGTGTCGCTCGACCTCCAGCCCGGCGAGCGCCTCGCCATCGTGGGCCCGTCCGGCGCCGGAAAGTCAACGCTGGGGCGGCTGCTGGCCGGTATCGACGCTCCGAACGCGGGCCGGGTCGAGGTCGGGGGCGTCCGGTTGGTGGACCTCGAGCTCGACCAGCTTCGTGGCGAGGTGGCGCTGGTGACCCAGGAGCACCACGTCTTCGTGGGCACGATGGCGGACAACCTGTTGCTCGCCCGGCCCGCCGCCACCACCGACGAGCTGTGGTCGGCCCTGCGCGCGGTCGACGCGGACGGCTGGGCCAGCGGGATGCCGGACGGGCTGGCCACGATCGTCGGCAGCGGGGGCCGTGCCCTGACCGAGGCCCAGTCCCAGCAGCTGGCCCTGGCGCGCCTGGTGCTGGCCGACCCGCACACTCTCGTGCTGGACGAGGCCACCTCGTTGCTGGACCCTCGCGCGGCCCGCCACCTGGAACGGTCGCTGGCTGCCGTCGTGCAGGGCCGGACCGTTGTCGCGATCGCCCACCGGCTGCAGACGGCGCACGACGCGGACCGCGTGGCCGTGGTCGAGGAGGGCAGGATCAGCGAGATCGGAACCCACGAGGAGCTCGTGGCCGCGAACGGTGCCTACGCAGCCCTGTGGCGCTCCTGGCGCGACGAGCCGGAGCCGGAGGCAGATCTCCCCCGGGTCTCCCTGAACCCCGCCTAGCGTCCTGGGCTCCGCCCTCGTCCCGCCGGGCTGCCTGTCAGACCTTCGCTGGCCGCACAGCCGTCAGGCACTCGTACGAGGCACCCTGGGCCGGGCGTGGATCGTGACCTCCGTGGTTCGGCCAGAACGACATCGCCCGCTCGGCCTGCGCCGTGATGGTGAGCGACGGGTTGACCCCGAGGTTCGCCGAGATCGCAGAACCGTCCACGACGTGCAGTCCGGGATACGCCCAGACCCGGTGCCATGGATCCACCACGCCCTTGGCCGGGTCGTCGCTGATGACGGCACCGCCGAGGTAGTGGGCCGTCATCGGGACGCCGACGACCTCGCCGAGCGAGCCGCCCGGCACCGCCGGGACACCGGTCCGTTCCTGCAGCCGAACCGACATCTGCCGAAGAGCCTTGTGCCCGCCGGGGATCCACGTCGGGTTCGACTCGCCGTGCCCCTTCGTCGACGTGAGGCCGACGCCGCCGGTGAGTCGACGCCTGGCCGAGACGGTGATCGAGTTGTCCCGGGTCTGCATGACCAGGCCGATGATGGAGCGCTCGCTCCAGCGCCGGACCGAGGTCGCGCGAAGGAACCTCACGGGGTGCCGGAACGCCTGGCCGAGGAAACGCACCGGGCGCGGCACCGATCCCTCGCCGCCGACCATGATCGTGGCGAGCAGCCCCATCGCGTTGGACCCCTTGCCGTATCTCACGTTCTCGACGTGGGTCTCGTGGTCGACGTGGAAGGACGAGGTGATCGCCACGCCCTTGGTCATGTCGACATCGCGCGGCACCCGTACCGTCGTCGCGCCCAGGAGCGCCTCGGAGTTGGTCCGGGTCAGCTGGCCCAGGTGAGGTGAGAGATCAGCCAGCTTCCCGTCGTACGACATCCGCTGCAGCAGTCGCTGGGTGCCCCAGGAGCCCGCCGCGAACACCACCTGCGACGCGGTGACCGTATGCCGGCCCTTGCGGAACCACGCACCGGTCGCCTCTGTGGTCACCCGGTATCCGGCATCGCGCCGGCTGTCGTCGATCGGCTCGACGGCGACGACGGTGCGCAGCGGCTCGATCGTGACACCGAGGCGCTCGGCCAGGGCGAGGTAGTTCTTGACCAGGGTGTTCTTGGCTCCGACCCGGCAGCCGACCATGCAGTTGCCGCACTGCGTGCACCCGGTGCGTCCGGGGCCCGCGCCGTCGAAGTAGGGGTCGGCGGCCCGCTCACCGGGCTTGCCGAAGTAGACGCCCACAGGCGTCTTGCGGAAGGTCTCACCCACACCGAGGTCCTCGGCGGTCTTTCGCATGACCTGCTCGATCGGTCCGTCGCAGGGGTTCGTGACCACGCCCAGCATCCGGGACGCCGTCTCATAATGTGGCGCCAGCTCGGACTGCCAGTCGGCGATGTGTGCCCACTGCGGGTCCTGGAAGAACGCGGCGGGCGGGACGTAGAGGGTGTTCGCGTAGTTGAGGCTGCCCCCGCCGACCCCGGCACCGGCCAGGAGCACCACGTCCGGCAGGCGATGGATCCGTTGCACGCCAAAGCACTTCAGCCGGGGCGCCCACAGGTATCGGCGCAGATCCCAGGAGGTCCTGGCGAAGTCCGCGTCGGCGAACCGGCGGCCGGACTCGATGACGTGGACGCGGTAGCCCTTCTCTGCCAGCCGCAGAGCCGTGACCGAGCCGCCAAACCCTGAGCCGACCACCAGCACGTCGTGGTCGTAAGGGCCCTTCTCGTGAGTGTTGTTCTCGTGAGTGCTCTTGCCCGCCGTCACCTCAGTCACGCCATCACCTGACTCCTAGTCGTTTCATGGTGCCGAGCGTCACAGTCAGGGCTCTGGCCCATCGCTCGTCGGAGAGCCCGAACGGTGCGGCGAACCCGATGAGGTGCTGGGCAGTGATGTTCTGGCTCTCGGTGTACTTGGTGATCCCCTCGCTGCCGTGGCGGCGTGAGAGACCGGAGCTCTCCATGCCTCCCATCGGAGCCCCCACGCTGGCCCACGCGGCCGCATAGCCGTCGTTGATGTTGACGGTGCCGGCCTTGATCGACCGAGCGATCCGCCGGCCGCGGGCGACGTCCCGGGTCCACACCGAGGCGTTGAGGCCGAAGTCGCTGTCGTTGGCCGCCAGGATCGCCTCGTCGTCGCCGGCCACCCGGTAGACGGACACGACGGGGCCGAACGTCTCGTCGTAGCGGCAGTCCATGGCTGCGGTGACCTCGTCGAGGACGGTGGGCTCGTAGAAGTACGGTCCGATCTCGGGCCGTGCCCGACCGCCGGCGAGAACCCGGGCGCCCTTGGCCCGGGCGTCCTCGACGTGGGCGCTGACCCGCTCGAGCTGCTCGGCCGAGGCGAGCGAGCCCATGTCCGCCTCGTAGGTCAGGTCCGGAGACAGCCGCATGGCGCGGGTCGCGGCGACGAACCCCTCGAGGAACTCGTCGGCGATGCTCTGGTGCAGGTACAGCCGCTCGATCGAGACGCAGAGCTGGCCGGCCGATGAGAAGCAGGCCCGCACGGCCCCGTCGACGGCCCTGGCGATGTTGGCGTCCTCCGCGACGTACATCGCGTTCTTGCCCCCGAGCTCGAGCGAGGCTCCGACCAGACGCTTGGCGGCGTTCTGGGCCACCTGCCGTCCGGTCGCGGTGGAGCCGGTGAAGCAGACGTAGTCGGCGTTCTCCAGCACCGCGTTGCCGACCGTGCGGCCCTCGCCGAGGACGACTTGAAGCACCCCTTCGGGGAGTCCCGCCTCGTCGAGCAGGGCCACCGCGGCCAGCGCGGTCAGGGCGCTCTGGTTGTCCGGCCGGAGCACCACGGCGTTGCCGGCCAGCAGGGCCGGGATCGCGTCGGTGACCGACATCGACAGTGCGTAGTTCCAGGGGGCGACGATACCCACGACCCCCTTGGGATGGCGCACCTCGACCGGCTGGCTGAGCAGGGGGAAGGCGCCCAGACGGCGGCGGGAACGCAGGTACCCGGCCGCGCGACGGGCATAGTGGCGGCTCACCATCGCCGTGTCCGCGACCTCCTCGAACCCGTGCATGCGGGCCTTGCCGGTCTCGAGCTGGATGAGGTCGAGCAGCTGTTCCTGTCGCTCCAGCACGAGGTCGTGGAACCGCAGGAAGATCTGGGCCCGGTGCCCGATCGGTGTCCGGGACCACAGGCGTTGCGCAGCCCGGGCCGCCGTGTAGGCCACCGTGACGTCCGCTGGCGTCGACTGGGGCAGCGATGCGAGGGGGGCACCGGTCAGCGGAGTGTGGGTGAGCAGCATGGTGGGCCGGGGCGCGCAGACAGCGCGCGCGCTGAGGCGACGGGCTAGCCCGGGATCAACGGCATACGTGGCCGTGTGGTCATTTTCGGGATCGGCGATAACGTCCGAGGTCATGGATGCCAGATTAAGCGGTAGCGCTCCGATTATCTACCGGCTGGTAACAATTGGTCGAAGTCAGGCGCGCGGGCCGGTCCCGGAGGCGCGTCTGGCGGACCCGTCAGCTCCGCTGGTAGGGGGCCACCACGACCTCGACCCGCTGGAACTCCTTCAGGTCGGAGTAGCCGGTCGTGGCCATGGCGTGCCGCAGCGCACCGATGAGGTTGGTCGTGCCGTCCGCCATCCGGCCCGGGCCGAGCAGGATCTCCTCGAGCGATGCCAGGGCGCCCACCTCGACCCGCTCACCTCGCGGCAGGAGCCGGTGGTGCGCCTCGGAGCCCCAGTGGAAACCCCGCCCCGGCGCGTCGGTCGCCCGTGCGAGGGCAGCCCCGAGCATCACCGCGTCGGCGCCACAGGCGATGGCCTTGACGATCTCACCGCTGCGTCCCACGCCACCGTCGGCGATGACGTGCACGTAGCGACCGCCGGACTCGTCCATGTAGTCCCGCCGCGCTGCCGCCACGTCCGCGATCGCTGACGCCATCGGCGCGTGAATGCCCAGGGTGAGCCGCGTCGTGTGCGCAGCGCCGCCGCCGAACCCGACGAGCACCCCTGCCGCGCCGGTGCGCATGAGGTGAAGTGCCGCCGAGTAGGACGAGGCGCCGCCGACGATGACCGGGACGTCGAGCTCGTAGATGAAGCGCTTGAGGTTCAGGGGCTCGGCCCGGCTGGAGACGTGTTCGGCCGAGACCGTCGTGCCGCGGATGACGAAGAGGTCGCAGCCCGCCTCGACGACCGTCTCCCAGTGCTCCTGCGTCCGCTGGGGCGACAGGGCGCCGGCCACCGTGACGCCGGCCTCACGGACCTGACGGAGCCGCTCGGTGATCAGCTCCGACTTGATCGGCTCGGCGTAGATCTGCTGCAGCCGGGCGGTCGCGGTGGCGGAGTCCAGCGAGGCGATCTCGGCCAGCAGGTAGGTGGGGTCGTCATAGCGAGTCCAGAGACCCTCGAGGTCCAGCACCGGCAGCCCGCCGAGCTTGCCGAACGCGATGGCGCTCTCGGGGGACATCACCGAGTCCATCGGCGCGGCGATCACCGGAAGGGCGAAGTGGTACGCGTCGATCTGCCAGTCCACCGACACCTCCTCGGGATCACGGGTGCGCCGCGACGGCACCACCGCGATGTCGTCGAAGGAATAGGCCCGACGGCCCCGTTTGCCTCGCCCGATCTCGATCTGGTTCACCCGCCAAGGTTACCGGCCCACGGCAGCGGCGCGGTCAGCGCTGGCTGTAGTTGGGAGCTTCGACGGTCATCTGGATGTCGTGCGGGTGGCTCTCCTTGAGCCCCGCCGAGGTGATCCGGACGAACTTCCCGCGGGCCTGAAGCTCGGGGATCGACGGGGCGCCTACATAGAACATGGACTGGCGCAGTCCCCCGATCAGCTGGTATGCCACGGCCGCGAGCGGGCCGCGGTACGGCACCTGACCCTCGATCCCCTCGGCTATCACCCTGTCGTCGTCGGTGACGTCACCCTGGAAGTAGCGGTCCTTGGAGTAGGACTTGCCGCGGCCGCGGGACTGCATCACGCCAAGGGAGCCCATGCCCCGATAGGACTTGAACTGCTTGCCGTTGATGAAGACCAGCTCGCCCGGGCTCTCGTCGCAGCCGGCCAGCAGGGAGCCGAGCATCACCGTGTCGGCGCCCGCCACGAGCGCCTTGGCGATGTCGCCGGAGTACTGCAGCCCGCCGTCACCGATGACCGGGACCCCGGCTGCCCTGCAGGCCAGTGATGCCTCGTAGATGGCGGTGACCTGCGGGACGCCGACACCGGCCACCACCCGGGTCGTGCAGATCGAGCCGGGACCCACCCCGACCTTGACGCCATCCGCGCCCGCATCCACGAGCGCCTGGGCACCTGCCCGGGTGGCCACGTTGCCGCCGACGATGTCGACGTGCGCCGCGGCGGGGTCGGACTTCAGCCTGCGGATCATGTCGGTGACCCCCCTGGCATGGCCGTTGGCGGTGTCGATGATCAGCAGGTCCACGCCGGCGTCGACCAGTGCCATCGCGCGCTTCCAGGCATCGTCGAAGAACCCGATGGCGGCACCGACCCGCAACCGTCCGGAGTCGTCCTTGGTGGCCATCGGGAACTGCTCGGTCTTGACGAAGTCCTTGACCGTGAACAGGCCCCTGAGCCGCCCGGCCTCATCGACCAGCGGAAGCTTCTCGATCTTGTTGCGGGCCAGCAGCGCCAACGCGTCGATCTTGTCCACGCCCACCCGGGCGGTGACCAGGGGCATCGGGGTCATCACCTCGGAGGCGGGTCGGGTGAAGTCCGTCTCGAAGCGCAGGTCGCGGTTGGTGATGATGCCGATCAGCACACCGTCGTCGTCGATGACGGGCAGACCCGAGATATGGAACCGCCCGCACGCCTCGTCGACCTCGGCCAGTGTCGCGTCCCCCGTGGTGGTGACCGGGTCGGAGACCATGCCGGACTCGGAACGCTTCACCAGATCCACCTGCCGGGCCTGGTCCTCGATCGAGAGGTTGCGGTGCAGGATGCCCATGCCACCCTGACGGGCCATCGCGATCGCCATCCGTGACTCGGTGACCGTGTCCATCGCCGCGGAGATCAGCGGCAGCTTCAGCGAGATGTTGCGGGACAGCCGGGCCGACGTGTCGACCTCGCTGGGGATGACCTCAGTGGCCCCCGGGAGCAGCAGCACGTCATCAAACGTGAGGCCCAGCGCGGCGAACGGGTTGGCAAGGGGTGCGGGAACCGCGGAGTCAGAGGCGGCCGGTGTACTCATTTCCCGATTCTACGGTAGGCGCGAGGCCGGCCGTACGTTTCGCGTTCTCTTGTCAATAGCGCAAATCACCCCGTACCACCCTTGTTTCCGGACCCTCCACCCGGGTACCGTCCGCAGTGCGCGGGCAAGAGCCTTGATGTGCTCACCGCAACACCCAAGCCCCAGTCCGTGCCCCGACGCACCCGTCGGACGCCCCGGCGCACCCGTCGGATCCATTCCAGGAGGCACTCGTTGGCCACAGTATCTCGCTTACCCGGTCCAGTTGCAGATCTGTGGCAGTGGCAGCTCGACGGCTCCTGCCGGCGTGAGAACCCGGATGTCTTCTTCCATCCCGAGGGCGAACGCGGGCCGGCCCGACGCAACAGGGACAGCACCGCCAAAGCCGTATGCATGAGCTGCCCTGTCCTGAAGAACTGTCGCGAGCACGCGCTCCAGGTACGTGAGCCGTACGGCGTGTGGGGTGCCATGACGGAGTATGAGCGAGAGGCGACGTACTCGCCCACGCCCGCCATCCCCGCCGCGAGCTGAGCAGGCATCCAGCCGGGCGGTACCGTCAGGACCATGTCAACAGCAGGCTCCAGCAGCGCGGGCGATGCCATCGAGGTTCCGATCACCGGCGAGATGATCCGCCTCGGTCAGCTCCTGAAGCTCGCCGGAGTCGTCGATGACGGCGCCCACGCCCGGACCCTGATCGAGGACGGCGAGGTGAGCGTCGACGGCGACGTCGATCGCCGGCGCGGGCGACAGGTCCAGTCTGGTTCGCTGGTCCGCATCGGCCAGACCCAGATCCGCGTCACCTCCGCCTGAGTACGGCCGCCCTTCACCCGTGCGCCCCGACCGAGTCGGTGAGGTCGCACAAATCGATCCAAACGAGCGCTGTTGGGTCGATTTGTGCGCTCTCACCACGGTGAAGGGTCGATTTGTGCGATCTCACGGTGAGCCGGATTGGACGAGAGCAGCGAAGGCCGCAACCCTGGGGGCTGCGGCCTTCGTCGCGAACGCGGCGCGTGTCAGACGCGGTGCGCATCAATCACAGTGTGGTCAGTGGCCGTGACCGTGGCCGGTGCCGCCGTCGGCGGACTCCTCCTGGACCTTCTTCTCGACGACGAGCGTGTTCGTCGTGAGGATCATGGAGGCGATCGACGCAGCGTTGCGCAACGCCGAGCGGGTGACCTTGACCGGGTCGATGATCCCGGCCTTGATCAGGTCGCCATACTCGCCGGTCTCGGCGTTGAGGCCGTTGCCGGGCTCGAGCTCGCCGACCTTGGACACCGCGACGTAGCCCTCGAGGCCGGCGTTCTCGGCGATCCAGCGCAGCGGCTCGGCTGCGGCCTTGCGCACGATGTTCGCGCCGGTGGCCTCGTCACCCTCGAGCTCGAGGTCATCCAGCACCTCGACGGCGTGGATCAGTGCGGTGCCGCCACCGGCGACGATGCCCTCTTCGATGGCCGCCCGGGTTGCCGAGATGGCGTCCTCGATGCGGTGCTTCTTCTCCTTGAGCTCAACCTCGGTGTGCGCGCCGACCTTGATCACGCAGACACCGCCGGACAGCTTGGCGAGGCGCTCCTGGAGCTTCTCGCGGTCCCAGTCCGAGTCGGTGCGCTCGATCTCACTCTTGATCTGGTGCACGCGACCGGCAAGCTCTTCCTTGTCGCCGGAGCCGTCCACGATGGTGGTGTTGTCCTTGGTGACCACGATGCGCCGGGCGGTGCCGAGGTCCTCGAGCTTGGTCGACTCGAGCTTGAGGCCGACCTCCGCGCTGATGACCGAGCTGCCGGTCAGGACGGCGAGGTCCTGCAGCATCGCCTTGCGGCGGTCGCCGAAGCCGGGAGCCTTGACCGCGACGACCTTGAGGATCTCGCGAATCCGGTTGACCACCAGGGTGGAGAGCGCCTCCCCGTCAACGTCCTCGGAGATGATCAGCAGGGACTTCTTGGCCTGCGCGACCTGGTCGAGGATCGGGAGGATGTCGGCCACGGCCGAGATCTTGCCCTGGGTGATCAGCACGTAGGCGTCCTCCAGGACAGCCTCCATGCGCTCGGGGTCGGTCACGAAGTACGGCGAGAGGTAGCCCTTGTCGAACTGCATGCCCTCGGTGAACTCGAGCTCGGTGATCGCGGTCTGCGACTCCTCGACCGTGATGACGCCGTCCTTGCCGACCTTGTCGAAGGCCTCGGCGATGAGGCCACCGATGATCGGGTCCTGCGCCGAGAGAGCGGCGACCTGGGCGATCTCCTCCTTGCCCTCGACCTCGCGTGCAGCCTCGAGCAGACGGGCGTTGACGGCCTCGACCGCGGCGTCGATGCCGCGCTTGAGCGAGGACGGTGCGGCACCGGCGGCAACGTTGCGCAGGCCTTCCTTGACCATGGCCTGAGCCAGCACGGTCGCGGTGGTCGTGCCGTCACCGGCGACGTCGTTGGTCTTGGTGGCGACCTCCTTGGCGAGCTGCGCGCCGAGGTTCTCGTAGGGGTCCTCGAGCTCCACCTCACGGGCGATCGTCACGCCGTCGTTGGTGATGGTCGGGGCGCCCCACTGCTTGTCAATGACGACGTTGCGGCCCTTTGGGCCGAGCGTCACCTTGACCGCGTTGGCGAGCTTGTCCACGCCACGCTCGAGCGACTTGCGCGCCGCGTCATCGAATTCCAGCGTCTTGGCCATGAGCTTCCCTAACTACGAACGGTTCTTGGGGGTGTTGCCTGGGGCTGACGCCGGAGGCAACGGGAGCGGCATACGGGCTGGTATGCCCTCTGATCTGGGTCGTGCGGACTATCGGACTGCGACGTGCGGACTGCGGGCTGAACCAGCCGGATGACGGTGCCCCGGCACGACCCTGCTGGAGGGTGCGTGGCCGGGGCGCGTCATACGCGAAGCTGAGGTCAGCGGGTGACGATCGCGAGAACGTCGCGAGCAGACAGGATGAGGTATTCCTCACCGTCGTACTTGACCTCGGTGCCGCCGTACTTGCTGTAGATGACCTTGTCGCCGACGGCAACGTCGAGCGGAACGCGGTTGCCGTTGTCGTCGATGCGGCCGGGACCGATCGCCAGGACTTCGCCCTCCTGGGGCTTCTCCTTGGCGGTGTCCGGGAT
>DASVKO010000075.1:0-3496 GCA_036385355.1 Dermatophilaceae bacterium | reverse complement strand
TCTCAGCCGAGGCGGGACAGCACTTCGTCGTGGAGCACGCCGTTGGTGGCCACGGCGTTGCCACCCCACGGGCCGGACACCCCGTCGAGCGAGGTGAACCGGCCTCCGGCTTCGGTGACGATCGGCACGAGGGCGGCCATGTCGTACACCTGAAGATCTGGCTCGGCGGCGATGTCGACGGCTCCTTCGGCGACGAGCATGTAGGACCAGAAATCCCCATAGGCCCGGGTCCGCCAGCAGTCGTCGGCCAGGCTCAGGAAGGCCTCGTAGCGGTCGTGCTTGCGCCAGCCGCGCATGCTCGAGTAGGACATCGAAGCGTCCGAGACCCGCGAGACCTTCGAGACGCCAATCCTTTTCGCGCTCGAGAGACTGCGTCCGCACCACGCGCCAGAGCCGTTGGTCGCCCACCAGCGGCGGTTGAGTGCCGGGGCCGCGACCAGACCGAGCACGGGCTGGCCGGCATCGACAAGCGCGATCAGGGTGGCCCACACCGGGACGCCGCGGATGAAGTTGTGGGTCCCGTCGATCGGGTCGATGACCCAGCGCCGCGGGCCATGTCCGGTGGTCTCGAACTCCTCGCCCTCAACGGCATCCCGCGGGCGGGTGCGTTTGAGCTGGTGCCGGACGACTTCCTCGGCCGCCTTGTCGGCGTCGCTGACGAGAGTGAGGTCGGGTTTGGACTCGACCACCAGATCCTCGGCCCGGAACCGGGCCATCGTGATTCGCTCGACGGCATCAGCAAGCACGTGCGCGAGGCGCAGGTCATCGTCATAGGCGGGCACGCGGCCACGCTAGCGGTTCTGGGGTCCAACGGTGCAACCGCCACGGTTTATCGGCAGTTTGTCCGGTGGCCACCCGGGCGTCACGCGGGCGCCGCGCGGGCCAAACGCGCCGATGGTTGTGAGCTCGCACCACCGGTGGTAGCGGTTCGCTAGTCCTCGGACTGCGGGGTGCGGGCGCGCAGCAGCCGGCGAAACGAGTCCAGCCGGGACGCTCCTGCGGCGCCGGCCTGACCCGACTCCACCCAGGCATCGAGCGCGCACTCCTGCTCGTCATGGGTGCACCCCCGCGGGCACTGCTCGGCGCCGGGCGCGAGGTCGGGGAAGTGCCGGATGATTCTGGTGAGGTCGACGTGTGCGAGCCCGAACGAGCGCACTCCCGGGGTGTCCACGACCCAGCCGTTGCCCTCGGGCAGCCTCAGCGAAACTGCCGACGACGAGGTATGCCGACCGCGTCCGGTCACGTCGTTGACCACGCCCACGGCTCGCAGCGCACCGGGGACCAGAGCGTTGACCAGCGTCGACTTGCCGACCCCCGAGTGGCCGATGAACACGCTGATCCGGTCGACGAGCAGGTCCTGCAGGGACTCGAGCCCGACCCACTCACGGGTTACCGGATCGCGCGAGGTCACCAGGTGCCGGACCTGAAGCATCGCGTAGTTGGCCAGGAAGGGCGCGGGGTCGATCAGGTCGGCCTTGGTCAGGACCAGGAGCGGCTCCATGCCCGCGTCGTAGGCCGCCACCAGGCAACGGTCGATCATCCGGGGTCGCGGCTCCGGGTCGACCAGGGCGGTCACGATGACGAGCTGCTCGGCGTTGGCCACGATGATCCGCTCGACGGGGTCGGTGTCGTCGGCGGTCCGGCGCAGGACGGTACGGCGCGGCTCGACCCTCACGATCCGGGCCAGCGAGTCGGGGCCGCCCGAGGTGTCCCCGACCAGGGCCACCTCGTCGCCGATGACGACGCTCTTGCGCCCCAGCTCGCGTGCCTTCATGGCGTGTACGACGCGTCCGCCGCCCCCGTGGACGATCAGCGTGTAGCGGCCGCGGTCGACGCCGGTGACGAATCCGGGGATGGCATCCTCATGCGCCGGGCGATCCTTGGTGCGTGGCCGGGAGCCGCGGCGGTTCGGCCTGATCCGGACGTCGCTCTCGTCATACGTGCGCGCGCGTGGGCTCATCCGCCGCCCAGCGCGTTGCCGTTGTCGCTCTTGTTGCCACGGTCGGCGTTGTCACTGTTTTCTGACTTGTGACTGTCTTCGGCCTTGTGACGGTCGTCGTTTCCTTCGCCGCTTCCGTCGTGGTCGCCGCTGTCGTCGGCGCCGTTACGGTTGCCGCTGCCGCTGCCGCTGTCGCTGTCGCCCTCGCCCTCGCCCTGAAGCATCTTGCTCCATCGATCGGTGAACTCCGGCAGCGTCTTGGCTGTGGTCTCGACGTTCTCGACGATGACGCCGGGGACCCGCAGGCCGATCACGGCCGCCGCCATCGCCATGCGGTGATCGTCATACGTGTGGAACAGGTTTCCCTGCAATGGTTTTGGCGTGACTCGTAGGCCGTCCTGGGTCTGCTCGACGGATCCACCCAGAGCATTGATCTCGGTGCAGAGAGCAGCCAGGCGGTCGGTCTCATGTCCGCGCAGATGAGCGATTCCCCGGATCCGGGAGGGGGAGTCGGCCAGGGCGGCGACGGCGACGACAACGGGCGTCAGCTCTCCGGCGCCGTGCAGGTCGACGTCGAGCCCGCTGATCTGCGCGTTGCCCGTGATGGTCAGGCCGGAGCGCTCCAGCAGCACGTCGGCGCCCATCGCGTCGAAGATGTCGCGGATTGCGTCGCCGGCCTGGGTGGTGTGCTGCGGCCAGCCCGGGACACGTACCGTGCCGCCGGTGACGACGGCCGCGGCCAGGAAGGCGGCGGCGTTCGACAGGTCCGGCTCGACCTCGACGTCAATGGCCCGGATCTGTGAAGGCTCGACCCGCCACGTGTTTGCCTGCGAGTCGTCCACGACGACGCCGCAGTCGCGCAGCACCTCGACGGTCATGTCGATGTGCGGCTGGCTCGGGACCGGCGCACCCTCGTGATGGATCGTCACTCCCTGCTCGAACCGCGGTCCGGCCAGCAGCAGGGCTGAGATGAACTGGGACGAAGCGGAGGCATCGATGGTGACCGAGCCCCCCGGCATACGACCTGATCCTTCGATGGTGAAGGGGAGCGTCCCGCGACCCTCATCGGCGACCGTGGCGCCCAGGGTGCGCAGCGCGTCGATGACCTGGGCCATCGGGCGTTGCCGCGCGTGCGGGTCACCGTCGAAAGCGACCGGGCCGTCGCCGAGGGCTGCCACCGGCGGCAGGAACCTCATCACCGTTCCGGCCAGTCCGCACTCCACGGATGCCGGGCCGGGCAGGAACGCCGGGCCGATCAGCCAGTCGTCGCAGTCGGGCTCGGTGCCGGGCAGGGCGACTATCGAGGCGCCCAGTGAACGGAGTCCGGCCGCCATGAGCAGGGTGTCGCGTGAGCGCAGGGGTCGCCGAATCCGTGAGGAGCCGGTGGCCAGCGCCGCGAGCACGAGATACCTGTTGGTCAACGACTTGCTCCCCGGTAACGCGACCGTGGCGGAGAGGGGGCCGGTCGCGTGGGGGGCTGGCCAGTCAGTCACAGTCGCTCTTTCGTGGGGCGGTCATCTTTGGGCGGCGTCTGGGCGGTCACTGGGCGGTCCGTGC
>DASVKO010000074.1:0-6224 GCA_036385355.1 Dermatophilaceae bacterium | reverse complement strand
CTCGCTGGTGTTCAGCACGATCGCCGCGGAGTCGCAGCGGATGATCAACGAGACCTACAGCGCCTTCGTGCAGGGCTTCATGCCGACGCTGGCGCGGCCGGACGTCGACGTCCTCGACGGGCTGACGACCGCGATCATCATCGACCAGGAGCGGATGGGGGCCAACGCCCGCTCGACCGTCGGCACCGCCACCGACGCCAACGCGATGCTGCGCATCCTGTTCAGCCGACTCGGGCAGCCGCATATCGGCTCGCCGCAGGCGTACTCGTTCAACGTCGCCTCGATCAGCGGAGCAGGGGCGGTCTCCATCGAGCGCGGCGGACAGACCGTCAAGGAGCGTCGTAGCTTCAGCATCACCGGCGGAATGTGTTCACGCTGCGAGGGCCGGGGCTCCGTCACCGACTTCGACCTGTCTGCGCTTTACGACGACAGCCTGTCGCTCAACGAGGGTGCGCTCACGATCCCCGGCTACAGCATGGACGGCTGGTACGGCCGGATCTACCGCGGCTGCGGCTTCTTCAACCCGGACAAGCCGATCCGCCAGTACACCAAGAAGGAGCTGCACGACCTGCTTCGCAAGGAGCCGACCAAGATCAAGGTCGACGGGATCAACCTGACGTACGAGGGGCTGATCCCGAAGATCCAGAAGTCGTTCCTGTCCAAGGACGTCGACGCCCTGCAGCCCCACGTCCGCGCCTTCGTGGAGCGGGCGGTCACCTTCACCGTCTGCCCCGAGTGCGACGGCACCCGGCTGTCCGAGGCGGCCCGGTCGTCGAAGGTCAACGGGATCAGCATCGCCGACGCCTGCGAGATGCAGATCAGCGACCTCGCCGAGTGGTTGCGGCCTCTGGATGAACCTGGGGGTACCGCCCGCGCGTACGGTGGCGTCAGGCACGCGTGGGGGACCGTCGCGCCGCTGCTCGCGTCGCTGCGGCACAGCCTCGACTCGTTCGTCGAGATCGGGCTGGGCTACCTCTCGCTCGACCGCCCCTCGGGCACGCTCTCGGGCGGCGAGTCACAGCGCATCAAGATGATCCGCCACCTCGGCTCCTCGCTGACCGACGTCACCTACGTCTTCGACGAGCCCACGATCGGGTTGCACCCCCACGACATCCAGCGGATGAACGACCTGCTGCTACAGCTGCGCGACAAGGGCAACACGGTGCTGGTCGTCGAGCACAAGCCGGAGATGATCGCGATCGCCGACCACGCCGTCGATCTCGGCCCCGGCGCGGGTACGGCGGGCGGCGAGGTGATGTTCGAGGGGACCGTCGAGGGGCTGCGGGCCAGTGGCACGCTGACCGGACGGCACCTGGACGACCGCGCCTCCCTGAAGCCGTCGGTGCGGACGGCGTCGGGGGTGCTGGAGGTGCGCGCCGCCAGCACCCACAACCTGCAGGACGTCGACGTCGACATACCGCTCGGCGTGCTCGTGGTGGTGACCGGCGTGGCCGGCTCGGGGAAGAGCTCACTGATCCACGGCTCGGTGTCGGGCAGGGACGGGGTGGTCTCGGTCGACCAGACAGCAATCAAGGGCTCGCGGCGGAGCAACCCGGCGACGTACACCGGGCTGCTCGACCCGATCCGCAAGGCGTTCGCGAAGGCCAACGGCGTGAAGCCGGCGCTGTTCAGCTCCAACTCCGAGGGCGCCTGTCCGACCTGCAACGGCGCCGGGGTGATCTACACCGACCTGGCGATGATGGCCGGCGTCGCCATCACCTGCGAGGAGTGCGAGGGGAAACGGTTCCAGGCATCCGTCCTGGAGTATCGACTCGGCGACGAACACACTGGTAAGGACATCAGCGAGGTGCTCGCGATGTCGGTGACCGAGGCCGGGGAGTTCTTCGGCGCCGGCGAGGCGCGCACGCCGGCCGCGCACACCATCCTCGGCCGGCTCGCCGATGTCGGGCTCGGCTACCTCATCCTCGGCCAGCCGCTCACCACGCTGTCCGGCGGCGAGCGGCAGCGGCTCAAGCTGGCCGCGCGGATGGTCGAGAAGGACAGCGACTCTCATGTCTACGTCCTCGACGAGCCGACCACCGGTCTCCACCTCGCCGACGTCGAGCAGCTGCTCGGCCTGCTCGACCGGCTCGTCGACTCCGGCACGTCGGTCATCGTCATATCGCACCACCAGGCGGTCATGGCCCGCGCAGACTGGGTCATCGACCTCGGCCCCGGGGCAGGCCACGAAGGTGGCCGGATCATCTTCGAGGGGACGCCCGCCGACCTCGTTGCCGCCCGCTCGACCCTTACCGGTGAGCATCTCGCGGCCTACGTCGGCACCTGACCGAGCTAGCTCTGGCCCCAGGTGATCTCGACCAGGCGTGCGGCCTCTTGCGAGCTGAGACCGAGCCGGCGCAGCGTGTACACGTAGTCGACCGCGGCCGCCCTGGCCTGGTCGCCGGTTCCACCGTGGTCTGCGGGGTCGTCCAGGACTCCGCTGCGCACGAACGTGCCCCGACGGCCATAGGTGGCGATGACGGCATCGGCCTCGAGCTCACGGTAGGCCCGGGCCACGGTATTGCTCGCCAGCCCGAGATCGGAGGCGAGCTGGCGGACGGTCGGGAGCTTGCTCCCGGCGCTCAGCTGCCCCGCCGCGACCGCTGAGGCGATCTGGGTCCGCACCTGTTCGAACGGCGCGGTACCTGAGTCGGCGTCGATGGTCGGGCGGAAGGTGCTCACGGCTCACACCGTATTCCGTTTCGGCTGCGGGGGGGTTGTGACGCTCGGCATCTGGTCCGCCTTCGGACGGTATCCGCAGGTATCCGCCACTATCCGGCAGCCGGACAGGGCGTGGGTGTCCAGATTGAGAGACAGGCTTTCCGAGATCTGACCTGGCGTTCTACCGTTGGCGTAGGTCATGAGTGTCAGCGACAAGCCCCGGCTCGCTGGCCGGCAACCCTCCACCGCGGTGGGGTGCCCCGGGTGAAGACCTGGCAAGGCGCCTCCGGGCGCTGCGCAAGCGCGGGTTCGCTGCTCGGTGTTCCCGCTTGATACGTGAATGCCATCGCACGTTGATGCCATCTCTCCTGAGGGTGATCTCTCTTTGAGTGTCATTTCTCTTTTGTGTCATCGCACGCGAGGTCATTGCACGTCAATGCAGTGAAAGGCAAGGGAATCCGATGAGTGACACCAACGCCAACTGGTCCTTCGAGACCCGCCAGATCCACGCCGGCCAGGCCCCGGACCCGACGACGGGGGCCAGGGCGCTGCCGATCTACCAGACCACGTCCTACGTCTTCAACGACGCAGAGCATGCGGAGAACCTCTTCGCGCTCAAGGAGTTCGGCAACATCTACACCCGCATCATGAACCCGACCCAGGATGCGGTCGAGCAACGGATCGCCTCGCTGGAGGGCGGCGTGGGAGCCCTGCTCGTGGCCTCCGGCCAGGCAGCAGAGACGATCGCGATCCTGAACGTCGCGGAGGTCGGCGACCACATCGTCTCCAGTCCGCAGCTGTATGGCGGCACCTACAACCTGTTGAAGTACACGCTCAAGAAGCTCGGCATCGAGACGACGTTCGTGGAGGACGTGGACGACCTCGAGTCGTGGCGTGCCGCGGTCAGGCCCAACACCAAGGCCTTCTACGCCGAGACGATCAGCAACCCCTCGTCGAACGTCCTTGATATCGAGGGCGTCTCGGCAGTTGCCCACGAGGTCGGGGTTCCGCTCATCGTCGACAACACCGTGGCCACCCCCTACCTGATCCGCCCGCTCGAGTGGGGCGCCGACGTGGTGGTCCACTCTGCGACCAAGTACCTCGGCGGCCATGGCACCTCCATCGCCGGCGTGATCGTCGACGGCGGCACGTTCGACTACGCCCAGGACCCGGCACGGTACCCGGGCTTCAACGAGCCCGACCCGAGCTACAACGGGCTGGTCTTCGCCCGCGACCTCGGGGTCGGCAGCCCGCTCGGCGCCAACCTGGCCTTCATCCTGAAGGCACGGGTCCAGCTGCTGCGTGACCTGGGCGCTGCGGTGTCACCGTTCAACGCGTTCCTCATCTCGCAGGGGATCGAGACGTTGTCGTTGCGGATCGAGCGCCACGTGGAGAACGCGCTCAAGGTGGCGACGTGGCTCGAGGCTCATGACCAGGTCGACTCGGTGGCCTACGCTTCGCTGGCTTCGAGCCCGTGGAGGGCGCTCGCGGACAAGTACGCTCCGCGCGGTGCCGGAGCGGTTGTCGCCTTCGAGATCAAGGGTGGGGTGGAGGCCGGCAAGAAGTTCGTCCAGGCGCTGTCCCTGCACAGCCATGTGGCCAACATCGGCGACGTTCGATCGCTGGTCATCCACCCGGCGTCCACGACGCACTCCCAGCTCTCGCCGGAGGACCAGATCTCCTCGGGCGTGACGCCGGGGTTGGTGCGGCTGGCCGTCGGCATCGAGTACATCGATGACATCCTGGCGGATCTCGAGCAGGGGTTCACCGCAGCCAAGGCCTGATCCCCGGCCGTATCCGGACACGGCTCACGCTTCACGATCAGGGCGAAGGATCCTTCGGGTGATTTGGGCGAAGGATCCTTCGGGCCCCGACACCGAGGATCCTTCGCCTGAGTCCAGTCTGCGCCCGTGTCTTGCGATTGCCGTGACCTCCGGGGCGTGTCGCGTCCTTCGTTCGCACGGCCCTCACCGACCAACTACCGGCAGGTCCTCAGCCGGGCGGGCAGAAACCGCGCTCTACGTCGAGACGGTCGAACCGCTCCTGCGGAGGGGCGCGACCGTCGAGCCGGACGGATAACGCCCCCTCGGTCGAGTATCCAGAAGGTTGAATGCCAGGGTGTGGCCATGGTGATGAACTCACGGCTGCCCGTGTTGTGGTTGTGCGGTGCTCCCGCGACGGGCAAGTCGACCGTGGCCTGGCAGGTCTTCAGCGATCTCGCCGATCAAGGGCTCTGTGTCGGGTATCTCGACATCGACCAGCTGGGCATGCTGCAACCGCCGCCGGATGCTGACCCGAGCTGTCACCGGTTCAAGGTCGACAACCTCGCCGGCATCGTCCAGAACTATCGCACCGCCGGTGCCCAGCTGCTCGTCATCTCCGGTGTGATCGACCCTGACCACGGGCAGGACTTCGCCGGTGCGGCAGTCGACGCCGACATCACGTTCTGCCATCTCACCGTCGACGAACCGACGGCGGGAGCGTCTCGCCGCGCGGGGCTGGCCTTCCGAGGCAGCCGATGAGTCCTTGGTCATGATGAGCCGTCTGGCCGAGGCCCCCTTCGTCACCACCGTGATCGACACCACGGGGCGCAACCCTGCAGCCCTTGCACGCGACGCTGCCACCCTGGTGACAACCGCCTCTGGCACCCCCGCCACCCTGGTGATAACCGCCTCCAGCATCCCTGTCACCCAGGAGCTGCCGGAGGGGTTTGCGGGTGACGTGAGGATCGTCATCGGTTCGCGTGCCGTGGGGAAGTCGTCGGTCTCGTGGGGCATGGCGATGCGCCGCTGGGTCAGCGGTGAGCGCACTGCGTACGTCGACCTCGACCAAGTCGGGTTCCTTCGCCCTGCACCCCCGGACGCGTCACTGCAGGCTGCGAACCTCGGGGTGATCTGGCGCAACGCCCTCTCCCGTGGCGCGAAGGGTCTTGTTGCGAACGGCATGGTCACCACGAAGGAGGACCTCGCGGTCCTCCGGCACGGGCTTCGGCCCGCATCAGTCCGGGTCCTGAGGCTCGCGGCCAGTCACGATCGTCTCTGGGAGCGCATCCGAGCCCGCTCAGCCGGCACCCCGGCGCGGTTGATCAACGATGACCTGGAGAACGCGGCACCCGACGTTCAACGCCAGGTTCACCGTGTCGCGGTTGGACAGAGCGTCGAATACGCGGCATCCAACCTCGGCGATGAGGTGCTCGAAACCACGAACCTCTGTGTCGAAGAAGCCGTGGGACAAGCCGTGGGACAAGCCGTGGGACAAGCCGTGGGACAAGCCGTGGGACAAGCCGTGGGTCAGCCCTTTGAGGCTGCTCAACTCTGATACTTGTCCGGCGAGTATGGCTCGGTGGAACAGGTGTGTTTGTCATGAGGCTCGTTGTGGCTGGGTCTTCCTATTGTCGGTGGGGTGGGATAGAGTAGAACACATGTACTGCATGTCTGCTTAAGTAAAGTACGCTTGTGGCATGGCTGAAGTTGGTCGGGCGCATCCTGTTGGTGGCGTGGACTATCCACGGACGTTCCAGCAGTTGCTGGCTTGGTTCCCGGACGACACTGCTTGCCTGGACT
>DASVKO010000073.1:0-41910 GCA_036385355.1 Dermatophilaceae bacterium | reverse complement strand
CAGCCGAACCGGCGCTCGACCCGGCGCCCGCGCATGGTCTGGTAACGCGGGATGAGGTCCTTGACGTATCCGGTGAGCAGGTGGCCGTAGTGCGGCAGGCCGTTGGCGAACGGCGGGCCGTCGTAGAAGACGAACTCGTTGGAGCCGTTCTCGCCGGCCTCACGCGCCTCGACCGACGCCATGAAGGTGCCGTCCTCGTCCCAGTACCTGAGGATTCGCTCTTCGATCTCGGGGAACTTCGGGCTCGCGACGACACCGACCGGCGCAGTGCCGCCGGCTGCGGGGTCTGTTACCTGGTTGGGCAGGAAGTCGACCTTGGGGTAGGTCATCGGCGCATCTCCGTCATCAACTCGTCGAAACAGGGCTCACGGTCTGTGAGCTGTCACCACGAGGACGACGCCTGTCCGGCGCCGCGGTACCACCTCGCTTGCCGCGCCCCGAGGAGTCCGGTTGTCCGGTTGTCCGGAACTGCACTCCAGGAAATGCGGCCGCTCTTGTCTGAGGCGCTCACGGGCCCACCCGTCCGGTTCTACTGAGACTCGAAGTCTGGCGTATGCCGTGTGTCTGCGAGTCCGTTCTTCCGGAGGCTCACCGGTGATGGCCGGGTCAATGCCTATGCCGACGAGTCTAACGGCCCGGCCCGGGCCGGGAAACCGATTGGCCCGGGGTGGCGGCGGTCTGGGAGGATCGGGTCATGACCAACCCCGCCTCACCCCAGCACGCCGTGACCATGCCCGAGAAGCCGTCCGTCGACGGCCTCGAGGACACGTGGATGCGGGTATGGGCCGAGCAGGGGACCTACAGCTTTGACCGCGCTGCCGCGTTGTCCGCGCCGCGCGAGCGGGTCTTCTCCATCGACACCCCCCCGCCGACCGCCAGCGGGTCGCTGCACGTGGGTCACGTCTTCTCCTACACGCACACCGACTGCCTGGCCCGCTACAAGCGGATGGCCGGCTTCGAGGTCTTCTACCCGATCGGCTGGGACGACAACGGCCTGCCCACCGAGCGACGGGTGCAGAACTACTACAGCGTGCGCGGTGACGCGACCCAGCCGTATGTCGAGAACTTCGTCCCGCCCCAGCAGGGCGACGCAGGCAAGGGCAGCAAGGCACCAAAGATGTCCGACCAGCTGCCGATCAGCCGTCGCAACTTCATCGAGCTCTGCGACATCCTGACCGTGCAGGACGAGAAGACCTTCGAGTCGCTCTTCCGCCGGCTCGGGTTCTCCTGGGACTGGGACATCAACTACCGCACCATCGACACCCGCTCCCGCACCGTGGCGCAGCAGGCGTTCCAGGGCAACCTGGCCCGCGGTGAGGCCTACCAGGCCGAGGCTCCGGGGCTGTGGGACGTGACCTTCCAGACCGCGGTGGCCCAGGCCGAGCTCGAGGCGCGCGACTACCCGGGTCACTTCCACCGGATCGCCTTCCATGCCCCCGACGGGACCACGGTGCACATCGAGACCACCCGCCCGGAGCTGCTGCCGTCGGTGGTTGCGCTGGTCGCCCACCCCGATGACAAGAGGTATGCCGCCCTGTTCGGGACAACCATCACCTCGCCGCTGTTCGGGGTCGAGATCCCGGTGGTCGCGCACTACCTGGCCGAGCCGGACAAGGGCTCCGGGATCGCCATGTGCTGCACCTTCGGTGACCTCACCGACGTGCAGTGGTGGCGTGAGCTGCAGCTTCCGACCCGTTCGATCATCGAGCGCAACGGCCGGATCCAGACCGAGACCCCGGACTGGCTCCCGACCGAGGCAGGACAGGCCCTCTTCGCGCAGTGCGCCGGCCGGACGACCTTCGCTGCCCGGACCGCCATCGTCGATGCCCTGCGTGTCTCCGGCGACCTGGAGGGCGAGCCGACCCCGACCCAGCGCAAGGCCAACTACTTCGAGAAGGGCGACAAGCCGCTCGAGATCGTGACCTCGCGTCAGTGGTACATCCGCAACGGCGGTCGAGACACCACACTGCGCGAAGACCTCATTGCGCGCGGCAGGCAGATCAGCTTCCACCCGGAGTTCATGCGCACCCGGTACGAGAACTGGGTCAACGGCCTCAACGGTGACTGGCTGATCAGCCGTCAGCGGTTCTTCGGGGTCCCCATCCCGCTCTGGTACCCCCTGGATGCCCACGGTGAGCCCGACCACGACCACCCGATCGCGGCAACCGAGCAGCAGCTACCGGTGGATCCCTTCGCCGATGTCCCGGTGGGCTACCAGGAGTCCCAGCGTGGCCAGGCGGGCGGGTTCATCGGCGACCCCGATGTCATGGACACCTGGGCCACCTCCTCGCTCAGCCCGCAGATCGCAGGCGGCTGGCGGGCTGACTCCGAGCTCTTCGACGCGATCTTCCCGATGGATGTGCGACCCCAGGGCCAGGACATCATCCGGACCTGGCTGTTCTCGACGGTCGTGCGCGCTCACCTCGAGCACAACTCGATCCCGTGGAAGCACGCGGCCATCAGCGGCTGGATCCTCGACCCGGACCGCAAGAAGATGTCCAAGTCCAAGGGCAACGCCCAGACGCCCGAGGACGTGGTCATCCAGCACGGCGCGGACGCGGTGCGCTACTGGGCAGCCTCCGCGCGCCTGGGCACCGATGCGGCGTACGACACCGGTCAGATGAAGGTCGGGCGCCGGCTGGCCATCAAGGTGCTCAACGCCACCAAGTTCGCCCTCTCCTTCGGAGAGGTGGACGGCGACCTGCACGCGGCCGTCACCCAGCCCCTCGACACGGCGATGCTGGCCGGCCTCGCCGACGTGATCGTCAAGGCCACCAAGGGTTTCGACGCCTATGACCACACCCGCGCGCTGGAGGTCACCGAGGCGTTCTTCTGGACCTTCTGCGATGACTACCTCGAGCTGGTCAAGGAGCGTGCCTATGGCGGTCAGGGTGCGCAGGGCGCCGCCTCTGCCCGCGCGTCCCTCCGAATCGCCCTGGATGTCCTGCTTCGACTGCTCGCGCCGTTCCTGCCCTACGCCACAGAGGAAGTGTGGTCCTGGTGGCACGACGGGTCGATCCACCGCGCCGCCTGGCCCGTTCCGGACGACCTGAACGCCATCACGGCACAGGCTGACCCGGACATGCTCGGGGCAGTCGGAGCGGCCCTCGCAGGCGTCCGCCGCGCCAAGTCGGAGGCCAAGGTAGGGATGCGCGCCGACGTCCTGTCCGCGACCCTGACCGGCCCCCCGGCCACCCTCGATCGCATCCGGCTCGCCGTGGGAGACCTCCAGGCCGCCGGCCGTATCGCAACCCTGAACTACGAGCCCGGCGACACCTTCACCGTCCAGGACGTAGTCCTAGCCCCACCCGAACCCAAACCCTGATCCGGCAACCCGGCCCTCCGGCAACCCGGCAACCCGCCCCTCCTGGCCGCTTGTTCCGTCGAGACCACCGTTGTGGGCCGATTCAGACCCCGAAACGGTGGTTTCGCCGCAAGGAGAGGGGCGTTCTTGGGCTTGGGTCAGGTTTTGCGGGGCTGGACTGTTAGCCAGGGGACGTTCCAGCCGGCGATGTCGAGGGTGCGAGTGGTGAACCTTGCCTGGTCCAGCTCGGTGACCGCGCCGGTGGCGGGGTCATAGACGTTGAGCCCGGAGTCGCCGCTGCCGGCGGGGATCACCAGCGTTACGTGCCGGGGCATCCGTGCGTTCCCGATGTACAGCAGTGCCGGCTGTCCTTCGCGCACCAGACCCGTCAGATCGCGAAACGCCTCAGCCAGCGCGTTGCGTGAGCCCAGCCGCACCACGTGCATCCTGTATGCCGCGCCCGGCCGGGCCGCGCCGGCCTCCAGCTCCTTCTCCGCTCCCCAGGGCGGCGTGCCCAAGGCCCGTGGCCACGGAAGGTTCAGCCTCCCGCCCGCCGCGTGAAGTCCGTTGGTCTGGTCCATGACCTGGCGCTCATGCTCGGCGAACCGTTCCGACTCCGAACGAGGGTCGGCCGAGCCGCCCTCGGGATCGGTACCGTTGACGATCCACCCTGAGAACTCGGGGCTGACCAGCATCCTGGCCACGGTCAGGGAAGCAGACCCGCAGGTGACAGAACTCTGCTGAACGGGGCCGGTGTCACCTCGGCCGAGACGGAACGGAGCTCCTGCGGGCACGCAAGAATTTTAGGCGGACTCCTTGCGCGGTGCACGCTTCGCACGCGGCGCGGCGACCGCGCGGCGGACGATGGTCGGGTTGACGTTGTCCAGGACCACCTCGCGGGTGATCACCACCCGGTCGATGTCATCCTCACTGGGGACGTCGAACATGACCGGCAGGAGAACCTCCTCGATGATCGCCCGCAGACCCCTGGCACCCATGTTGCGCAGCAGCGCCTGGTCCGCGACGGCCTCGACCGCCTCGGGGGTGAACTCGAGCTCGACGCCATCGATCTCGAACATCCGCTTGTACTGCTTGACCAAGGCGTTGCGCGGCTCGGTCAGGATGCGAACCAGAGCGTCACGGTCCAGCGTCGAGACCGTCGTGATGACCGGCAGGCGACCGATGAACTCGGGGATCAGCCCGAACTTCATCAGGTCCTCGGGCATGACGTCTCCGTAGCTCTCGCCCACGTCCTTGGCGGTGTGAAGCTGCGAGCCGAATCCGAGGCCCTTCTGACCCGAACGCGACTCGATGAGCTTCTCAAGGCCGGCGAACGCCCCACCGACGATGAAGAGCACATTGGTCGTGTCGATCTGGATGAACTCCTGGTGCGGGTGCTTGCGGCCGCCCTGCGGCGGCACCGACGCGGTCGTGCCCTCCAGGATCTTCAGCAGGGCCTGCTGGACGCCCTCACCGGAGACGTCGCGGGTGATCGACGGGTTCTCGCTCTTGCGGGCGATCTTGTCTATCTCGTCGATGTAGATGATGCCGGTCTCGGCCTTCTTGACGTCGAAGTCCGCAGCCTGGATCAGCTTGAGCAGGATGTTCTCGACATCCTCACCGACATAGCCGGCCTCGGTCAGCGCCGTGGCGTCGGCGATGGCGAACGGGACGTTGAGCATCCGGGCCAGGGTCTGCGCGAGGTAGGTCTTGCCGCAACCGGTCGGCCCGATCAGCAGGATGTTGGACTTGGAGATGTCCACCACCTCAGCATCCTTCTTGCTGGTGGCCTCACCTGCCTGGATGCGCTTGTAATGGTTGTAGACCGCCACCGCGAGCGCACGCTTCGCCGGGTCCTGACCGATCACGAACTGCTGGAGGAAGTCATAGATCTCGCGCGGCTTGGGCAGATCGTCGAGCCCCAGCTCGGAGGTCTCGGCAAGCTCCTCCTCGATGATCTCGTTACAGAGGTCGATGCACTCGTCGCAGATGTACACGCCGGGCCCGGCGATGAGCTTCTTGACCTGCTTCTGGCTCTTGCCACAGAACGAGCACTTCAGCAGGTCGCCACCGTCTCCGATGCGTGCCACGAGGTGATCCTTCCAGTCGGTCCTGCTCCCACATGTTCACACTGCCGGTGATGACCTCACTGGCACTGGTTGAAGCGGCTAGCTCTGCGACGACGCTACCTGTCCGCGTACGCCACCGCTCCTATTGAACGCCGGTGTCGAGCGCTCGGCACCCGTGTTCCGCGCAGAGCGGACAAGCCCGTGCGGGCCGGCCCTCAAGAATCACTGGAAGCCTTGCGGCTGACGAGCACCTCGTCGATCAGTCCGTACTCCTTGGCCTGTGCTGCAGAGAGGATCTTGTCCCGTTCGATGTCCTTCTCGATCTGCTCAACGGAACGGCCGGTGTGATGGGCCAGGGTCTCCTCGAGCCAGGTACGCATCCGCAGGACCTCGTTGGCCTGGATCTCCAGGTCGCTGGCCATGCCACCGAGACCCTCCATCGCCGGCTGATGGATCAGGATCCGGGCGTTCGGCAGGGCGAACCGCTTGCCGGGTGCCCCTGCGCCGAGCAGCAGGGCGGCCGCCGAGGCAGCCTGGCCGATGACAAACGTCTGGATGTCGGGCCGGAGGTACTGCATCGTGTCGTAGATCGCCGTCATCGCGGTGAACGAGCCACCCGGTGAGTTGATGTACATCAGGATGTCGCGGTCGGGGTCCTGGCTCTCGAGCACCAGCAGCTGGGCGATGACGTCGTCCGCGGACGCGTCGTCGATCTGCACGCCGAGGAAGATGATGCGGTCCTCGAACAGCTTGGTGTAGGGGTCAGTGCGCTTCATCCCGTAGGACGTGCGCTCCTCGAACTGCGGGAGGATGTAACGGCTGGAAGGCACGGGAACCTGCAGGCCGCCATACGGGCTGTTGATCTGGTTGATCACTGTCGCTCCAAACTCTGTGTATGGCGGGTGGTCAGGCGAGGGGGCCAGCGCCACCGGGCGCCTGCCCGGAACTGGTGTAGACGTGGTCGACGAAGCCGTAGGCCATGGCCTCCTCGGCGGTGAACCAGCGGTCGCGGTCCGAGTCGGTCTCGATCTGCTCGAGGGTCTGGCCGGTGTGCTGGGCGATGAGCTCAGCCATCTGCTTCTTGATGTGCAGCATCTGCTGGGCCTGGATCTTGATGTCCGAGGCCGTGCCGCCGATTCCGCCTGAGGGCTGGTGCATCATCACGCGAGCATGCGGTGTCGCGTAGCGCTTGCCGGCAGCACCGGCGCTGAGCAGGAACTGGCCCATGCTGGCGGCCAGACCCATCGCGACCGTGGCCACGTCGTTGGGCACCCACTGCATGGTGTCGAAGATGGCCATGCCGGCCGTGACCGAGCCCCCGGGTGAGTTGATGTACAGCCAGATGTCCTTCTGCGGGTCCTCCGCCGCCAGGAGCAGCAGCTGGGCGCAGATGGCGTTGGCATTCTCATCACGCACCTCGGAACCGAGGAAGATGATCCGCTCCTTGAGCAAGCGGTTGTAGATGTGGTCGTCCAGGCCTGCCATCTGTCCATTGGCGGCTGCGATGACCTCGCTGCTGTGGCTCACCTTGTCTCCATCTGTCTCGATCTGTCTGGCTGAAGCTCGGACCCTCGCCCTGTCGCCCTGTCGTTGACCCTAACGCCCGACCCGGACGGGGAAGTCCCCGGATCGGCCGGTGTTCGCCCTGAGCGCACAAAGACCGTGGACGGCCGCCTTCACAGGCGACCGTCCACGGGATGTCTCCAGAGGCTTATCGGGCCGGCTGCACCACAGACTCGCTCGTCCAGGCCTGCGAAATCTGCGCCGTACGGTGAGACGTCCAGGTCTTGGGCGCCGCAGCCGCCCGGGCCGCCGCGGCCGGCATGGTGTTCGGTATGGGTGACGAACGCTCAGCCCGTGTAGACGGAGACCCCTCCCCAGCCGGCGGAGGGCGTCAGCCAGACCACCGAGTTCACGGTGCGCCCCATCTTGCCGATCGTGGCGTTGCCGCCCTTGTCGACGACCAGCAGGTCGGTGCGGGTGTCGCTGGTCTCGTCACCGAGTGCGGAGATCGAGACGTAGGCCTCCCACCCGGGCCCGATGACCCTCGGCGCGAGAGAGCGCCCGGCACCTGCGCCGGGGAAGATCCGGGCCACCCCGGCGCGGTCGACGGCGATCAGGTCGACGTGCCCGTCGCCGGACCAGTCCCCCAGTGCGCTGATCTTGGTCATCCCCGACCAGCCGGAGCCGACCACTCGTGCCGCGCCGAAGCCGCCTCGCCCATTTCCGGGGTACAGGTGCAGCTTGCCGTCCCTGGTCCGGCCGAGCAGATCGGGGCGGCCGTCCCCGCTCCAGTCACCCGGCGCGACGAGGGCGTTGACGATCCCCCAGCCGGTGCCGATGACCCGCCCCCCGCGCAGAGCGCCGAGACCGTTCCCGGAGTAGAGGAGAAGCTGACCGGTGCTCACCTTCCGCGCCACGATGTCGACGGCACCGTCCCCGTCCCAGTCGCCCACGATGGTGACCAGGTCGACCCCGCCCCAGCCACCCCGGGACAGGTGGGACGGGCCCGTCATCGTCCCGCGACCAGAGCCCGAGAACAGCAACAGGTCTCTGGCGCTGTTGGTCGCCAGGACGTCACCATGATTGTGGTTGTCCACGTCGCGGGCGATGCTCAGCGACGGCAGCCTCCGGAGCAGGCGCGGCGCCGGCCCGGATGGTCGGCAGCCTGGCATACAGGTAGCGGCCCGGACAGCTCGTGCCGTTGGCGTCCCGGTGCCCCGAGACCGAGCGCAGCGTGTCGCCGCTGATGTTCGAGATGCCATCCGGCCTGAACTGGTGGATCTGGGCCTTCCAGCCGATCAGCCGGGTGAAGGCAGCGGTCATGGCGCTCGGGACGGCGGCGACGTCGAAGTTGCCGATGGCCGAGGCACCGAAGGAGTAGGCGTTGTGGTCCAGCGTGTGCGCGCCGATGACCGGCTTGTCCATGCCGCCGTAGCGGCCCTCCCAGGTCCGGCCGAACCGGTCGATCAGGAAGTTGTAGCCGATGTCGTCCCAGCCGCGCCCCTTGACGTGGTAGGCGTAGATGGCCCGGATGATCGCGGGCACCTGGGATGCGCTGTAGGAGTTGGCGTTGACCGTGTGGTGGACGAAGGCACCCTTGACGGCGCCGTACGCCGGAGCGGCCCGACGCAGCCTCTCGTCCGCTCCCCACTGGGCCCGGGTGTAGATGACCGGTCGCGAGGCGGACACCAGGCCCGCCGGGGGTGCTGCCGCCGAGGTGCCCGGGTCGACCACCATCAGCGTCGGCTGCGCCGGGGCCAGGGTGCCGTCGCCCAGCGTCCGCACCTGGACCGCCGTGGCATCTGCCACCACCAGGGGGTCCGAGCCCGCTCTCGCGGTCTTCGCCTCAGCCGAGGCACGGTCAGGGCCATGCTCGGGGTCGGCGTCGATGAAGCTCCAGGCGCTCCACCGCCCCATCGTCCGGGCACGGTACTGCACACTGGTTGCCCGGCCGGTGCCCTCCCGCCAGGTCACCCCCACGACCACGATGGGCGCCGAGACGGTCGCAACCCTGGACGCACCGGTCACCCGCACGGACGGGGCGGCCGGCCGGGCAGAGGACGCGGTCGCTGCAACGGCCCGCGAGGCGGCGCCGGCACGATCAGCCCTGGCGAGCGCCTGCGCCCCCGGCACCAGGGTGGGTGCCACGAGGTCAACGAACGTGTTGTGCGGCGACACCGCGAGCGGGGCGGTACGCAGCGATACGGGCCGGCCCGGCGTACCGAGAGCGACGGCACCGGCGATCAGGCTGAGAACAGCGAACTGGGACAGCTGGGGCGTCAGACGTATGAGAACCTCCGGGGCAGGGGAACCGGGCCGATGGCAACGACACAAGTACTCAGGTCACTGAGGTTCCCGCGAGGTGATGTCACTCGTTGCACGTGATGCTCTGCCGATGTTTCGCACCCTGCGTGCACTATGCCGCGCAAAGGCAGCCGTGTCACGGAACCGGGCGGCGTGGTGCCAGGTCGTCCGAACCAGACCGTCTGGCGTTGCAGACCCGTCACGGACCCGTCACAGACCAGGACAGCCGTATGCCGCCTGCTCAGGTGAGCGGGCGGCATACGGCTGTGATGGGGAGTGGCCTGAGGTCAGGCTGGCGGTGCGCCGAGCCTGACGACCAGCTCAGGCCTGGTCGTGGCCCTTGGTCTCGGAACCCTCTGCGTGGACAACCTCGGCGTCGACGACCTCGTCAACCACCTCGGCTTCAACCACCTCGCCCACAACCACCTCGGCGTCGTGACCCTCGTGGTCGTGACCCTCGTGGTCGTGACCCTCGTGGTCGTGACCCTCGTGGTCGTGACCCTCGTGGTCGTGACCCTCGTGGTCGTGACCCTCGTGGTCGTGACCCTCAGCGTCGGCGCCCTCGTCGTAGCCGAAGGCGTCGGCGCCGACGTTGAGCTCGTTGAGGTCGATCTTCGTGCCGGCGGTGTCCACGATGCTGGCCTTCTCCAGGACTGCCGCGAGCGCCTTGCGACGGGCGACCTCGGCCACCATCGCGGGGATCTGGCCACCCTCGTCAACAGCCTTGGCGAAGTCGTTGGGCTCCATGCCGTACTGCTGGGCCGACATCACGAGGTACTCGATCAGCTCCGGCTGGCCAACGCTGACCTGCTCCTTCTCGGCGATCGCGTCGAGCAGGAACTGGGAACGCATGGCCGTACGGGTGTTCTCGGTGACCTCGGTGCGGTGCTCGTCGTCCTCGAGGCGGCTCTCACCCTCGAGGTGCTGGGTCACCTCGGCCTCGACGAGCGCGTCGGGGATCGGGATCTCGGTGTTCTCCAGCAGGTGCTCCAGGACCTTGTCCCTGGCCTGCACACCCTGCTCCATCTTCTTGGCACGCTCAGCCTGCGCCTGGATGTCGGAGCGGAGCTCCTCAAGGGTGTCGAACTCCGAAGCCAGCTGGGCGAAGTCGTCGTCGAGCTCGGGCAGGAGGCGCTCCTTGACCGACTGAACGGTCACGTGGATCTCGGCGTCCTTGCCCTCGTGCTCACCACCGGACAGCGGGGCGTTGAAGGTCTTGCTCTCCTCTGCTGCCATCCCGACGAGCGCGTCGTCCAGACCATCGATCATGTTGCCGGTGCCGATCTCGTAGGAGATCCCCTTGGCGGTGTCGATCTCGTCCTCGCCGATCGAGGCGGTCAGGTCGATGGACACGAAGTCACCCGTGGCGGCGACGCGCTCGACCCCGGTCAGGGTGCCGAAGCGCTGTCGCAGGGCGGTGATCCGAACGTCAACGTCAGCGGCAGTGGCCTCGGCGTCGACAACGTCGACCTCGATCGGCAGGCCCTCGTAGTCCGGCAGGACCACCTCAGGGCGGACATCGACCTCGATGGTGAACTTCAGGGGCTGGCCCGAGTCGGCCGGGACCTCGGTCACGTCGACCTCGGGCTGGCCCAGCGGGCGGATCTTGTTCTCCTCGACGGCCTGGCCATAGAAGCGCGGAAGGGCGTCGTTGACGGCCTCCTGCAGCACTGCGCCACGGCCGACGCGCTGGTCGATGATCCGGGCCGGAACCTTGCCGGCGCGGAAACCGGGGACGTTGATCTGCGAGCCAATGGTCTTGTAGGCCGCATCGAGGCTCGGCTTGAGCTCGTCGAAGGGGACTTCGACAGTCAGCTTGACCCGGGTCGGGTTGAGGGTCTCGACGGCACTCTTCACTACGGGCACTCCAGAATCGTGGGGGGCAGATTGACATCGCACAGCACTCGGCAACCAAGCCGGTGCTCAGACCATGCTAAGGGCTGCGCGGCGGTCGTCCCAACGCGCGCGGACCGGCAAGCCCGCTCCGACACGGGACGGACCTGCTTCACCAACGTCAGAACGCCCGGCTCCGGCCAGACCCGACGGTACTTCTGTCGTGCTCACGGTGTCGTGCTCACACTCACGGTGTCGTGCTCACAGTGTCGGGCTGACAGGATTTGAACCTGCGACATCTTCGTCCCAAACGAAGCGCGCTACCAAGCTGCGCCACAGCCCGCCGGTCATCTGAGTCGCAGGTCGGCCCCCCACGTGGAGGGCCGGGTTCGCGAACGAAGGACAGCGGGCATTAGGCTAACGCCTCGCAGCGCCTTCGGTGACAGGGGGCGCAACATGCGGGCGTAGCTCAATGGTAGAGCCCCAGTTTTCCAAACTGATAACGCGAGTTCGATTCTCGTCGCCCGCTCCAGAATCACGAAGGGCCTCTCAGCTGCACACAGCAGGTGAGAGGCCTCTTCTGACTCGGCAGGCAAGCGGTCTGCGGCAGGCTCTATCTCCCCAGAAGGTGGTCGACTGCCTGGACGGCGGTCCAGCCTTCGGGATGCTCCGAGAGCATCTTGGTCACGCCGTCCAGGTCCCCCCCGAGCGTGACGATGGGCACCTCGCTGTAGCCGTCGCGGCGATCCTGACCCAGCCCGATGCCGGCCGTGAGCCCGTTGCACAGGCATTTGCGCCCCACGGTGTCGGCGAGCTCGCCGCCCTTCTTGAGGTACATGTGGACGGGCTCGGCCGGGCAGCGGTAGCCAAGGGCGCCGGGCTCTCGCTCGAAGGGGGTGCGAAGGTAGCTGAGGTCGCACAGCCGCGGCCGGGCGGCATACACCTCGGCCTGGGACATGGTCTCGGGCAACGTGGCGACCTTGAACGGAAAGCCCGTCGGCGAGGCAAGCGGGTCGGTTCGGACGACGAGCTTCCCGGCGCCCAGCCGGGCGAGCATCTCGTCGCGGATGGCAGGGTCGAGCCCGGAGTCCTCACACAGCGCGAACAGGGTTCCCACCTGCACCCCGGCCGCTCCGGCCTCGCGAGCCTGGGCGACCTGAGCCGCCGTGGAGTAGCCGCCGGCCAGCCAGAACGGGAGCCCGACCGCGGCGACCTTGGCCAGGTCCGCGTCATCGCGGGGGCCGAAGACCGGCTGCCCGTCGTCGTCCAGGACCGGGCGCCCCCGGGCGGGAGCGTTGTGCCCGCCAGCGGTCGGGCCCTCGACGACGAACCCGTCCGGCCGGGTCGAGTCGTCGCGGGCAAGGTAGGCGGCAAGCACGTGCGCGGACACGATCGCCAGGAACATCGGCCGCCTCAGCGGTGCGAGCCCGCCGCCGGTGAGGGCCTCAGGGTCCAGCCCGACGCTGTACTGCCTGGTCGCCCCGGCCACGTCCAGGTCCAGCGAACACGGCTGGTGCACGGCCAGCTTGTTGAGGAGCTGAGGGATCTCCGCCGGGATGCCCGCGCCCATCAGGACGTAGTCCACACCTGCCAGCATCGCCCCGTAAGCCGCACTCGGCGTGGCCATCTGGAGCTTCTCCAGGAAGTTGATCCCGACCACGCCGTCGTGGCCCTCCTTGGCCAGCCACACCTCGGCGAAGTTGGCCACGACCGCCAGCTCGAGACCCGCCACGGAGGTGTTCATGCCCAGCTTGGGAACGGGGTGGTACGGCTGGCCAGGGGCCCGGCCGCCGTCGACGAAGTAACGGCTCACCATCCGCTCGGCCATCGCCGGCACCGGGAAGTGCTCCAGGGCACGCCGAACATGGCCGCCCACGTCGCCATCCTGCAACCGCCGGGCGATCACCACGTCCAGGGCGGTCCCCGAGACCACACCGAGCTCCCCCGTCTGCGACACCACGCGGGCCAGCTCCCACGAGGACACGGCCACGCCCATCCCGCCCTGGATGACCACCGGCAGAGCACCGCCGGAGACCGGAGATGCGGGGGCGGGGCGAACGCTGGGCGACACCGGCATGGGCAGAACCTCCAACTTACGGAAACGTAACCTACGTCACCGTAGGTTAACACGAACGGCTCGATCCACAGTCGGGATCAGCCTCACAATCCCGTCAGCCCCGCCAGGCTCGGCAGCCTCGCCAGATAAGGCGTCAGCTTCGCCAGATCAGCACGACGGCCCGATCGTCGCTGCGGCCGGCCAGGGCTGCACTGCAGATCCGTGATGCGCCACCGGCAAAGCCCTGCGACACCAGGCGTTCCGCTTCCCCGAGCATCCGGTCGATACCGACGGTCAGGTCCCGGAACCGGCTCTCGATGACACCGTCGGTGTAGAGCAGCAGGGCGTCGCCACGCAGCAGCTGGCCCTGCGACCGGGGGAACACCGGATCCGGCAGGACACCCAGCAACGGACCGTTCGCGGCGTCCATGACCTGCCACTTGCCAGAGCCGGCCCAGTACTTCACCGCGGGCGGGTGCCCCGCCCCCCCGACGGAGAACCGGCCGGTGCCGAGCTCCAGCGCCACGTGCACCGCCGTGGCGAAGCCATCGGTCCAGTCCTGGCGAAGCAGGTAGGAGTTGGTGGCACCCAGGAGGTCCTCCGGATCCATGGCACCCAGCAGACTGCCGATGGCCCCTGACAGGAGCAACGCCCGCGTCCCGGCGTCCATCCCCTTGCCCGAGACATCCACCAGGGCGACCTCGAACCAGTCACCGGCATCTGAGAGGTTCCCCACCGCGAAGTCACCGGAGAAGGGCTCGAAGTAGGCCGACTTCACCTCGACCTCCGCATGCCACGGCCGGGGCAGCCCCGGCAGCTCGCTCTGTGCGCGAATCCGGTCGCGAAGGTCGACCAGCATCGACTCGGCCAGCGTCCCCTGAACGCCGAGCGGGGCGCGGGAGACCGCCAGCCAGGTCATCATCGCCGCCATGACGAGAATCACGATCATGGCAGCGACGTAGTCGCCGGGGAGCCGCTCCAGCGACCACCCGTCATACGCCAGCAGGACGGTGGTGACCAGAAAGACCACGGCGAGCCATCTCGGCGGGAGGAACAGCCCGGCCAGGACGATCACCGGCACGAAGGCCGACCAGGGAATGATCGCCGGCCAGGCCTGCACCAGGACTTCCACCAGCACGACCATCAGGATGAGGACCAGCGCCGCCACCCCCGGGAGAGCGCGCACCATGACGCTGAGGCGCTGCGACAGGCGGTGCGCCATGGAGAGGCGCCGCCGGGCGAACCGTCGCACGCGTGTCCTCACGGTTGGCACTTTACGTGCTGTGAGGCGGAAAGCCGCGGGTTCAGCGACCCGGTTTCAGCCCTCCACCGCCGGAATGGGCGGCAGCTCGCCGTGCTGCTCGTAGCGCTCGACCATGGCCAGGCGCCGGGCATGCCGGTCGTCACCGCTGAACGGCGTCGTCAGGAAGGCCTCGACCATGGCCTCGGCCTCCTGCGGCGTGTTCATCCGGGCACCGATCGACAGGACCTGGGCGTTGTTGTGGGTCCGCGCCAGCTCGGCAAGCTCGACGTTGTAGGCCAGCGCAGCCCGGATCCCGCGGACCTTGTTGGCCGCCATCTGCTCACCGTTGCCGGATCCGCCCAGCACGATGCCGAACGCCCCGAGATCGCCGGACACGGCCTCCGCCGCGCGCAGCACCGCCACCGGGTAGTCGTCCTGGGGGTCGAGGTACTCCGGCCCGTGGTCCACCACGTCGTAGCCCTTCCCCTGCAGGAAGGTCACCAGGGTGCACTTCAGGTCGTATGCCGCGTGGTCGCCGCCGATGTGAACGCGCATGGGGTTGGGCTCCTTGAGTTGGACGAACAGGCTGGACGAACAGGTGGAGGAGAACTCAGTCGAAGATGGGGCTCGCGGTGCGGGTCCGCTTGAGCTCGAAGAACCCAGGCGTGCTGGTCATCAACACCCAACCGTCCCAGAGCCGGCCAGCCGCCTCGGCCTTGGGCGCGGGGGTGACCACAGGACCGAAGAACGCGGTCCCGTTCATGGCGATCACCGGCGTGCCGACCTCCTCCCCGACCAGGGAGATGGCGCGGGTGTGGCTGGCCCGAACGTCATCGTCAACCTCGTTCGAGGTGGCGAACCCTGCGAGGTCCGCCGGCAGTCCGACCTCCTTCAGCGCGGCAGCGATGACCTGCAGGTAGTCCTGCTCGCCACCGAGGTGGATACGGGTGCCCATCGCGTCGAACAAGGGCTTGATCACCTGGGCGCCATGATCGCGGGCGGCGGCAACGATGACCCGGACAGGGCCCCAGGCGCGTTCCATCAACGACTCGTACTCGGGAGGCACTTCCCGGCCGTCGTTGAGGACCGCCAGGCTCATCACCGACCAGGTGACCTCGACGTCGCGCACCTTCTCGACCTCCAGCAGCCAGCGCGACGTCAGCCACGCCCACGGGCAGATCGGGTCAAACCACATCTCGACGGAAACCTTGTCTGTCATGGAAGTCATCCTGCCAGCCGGTGGGCGGGGGGGCGACGGGTCCCGTTCCCACCCCGGTCGTGTGAGGATGTTATGACCCCATGACGTGTCCCCACAGGAGATGAACCCGTGCCTGGCAAGAACCTGACTCGCGACGAAGCCCGCGAACGCGCTGACCTGCTTTCCGTGTCGACCTACGACGTGGCTATCGATCTCACGACCGGGCCCACCACCTTCCGGACCAGGTCAACCGTCGACTTCACAGCCTTCCGCGAGGGCGCCGGAACCTTCATCGACCTGATCGCGGAGTCCGTGGAGCAGATCACCCTCAACGGTGAGTCACTGGACCCGGAAACACACTTCGACGGCGTGCGGGTCCAGCTCCCGGCGTTGAGGTCAGGCACCAACAACCTGACCATCGATGCGACCGGCGCCTACATGAACACCGGTGAAGGCCTGCACCGCTTCGTCGACCCGGTGGACGACGAGGTCTACCTGTACACGCAGTTCGAGGTCGCCGACTGCCGGCGGATGTTCGCCGTGTTCGAGCAACCCGACCTCAAGGCCACCTTCGCCTTCACGGTCACCGCCCCCGCGCACTGGCAGGTCGTCTCCAACGAGCCCACCCCGTCGCCGGTCGCAGCCAGGTCAGCCGACAGGACCGGCGACGCCGGCAGCGACGTGGAGACCGTGCCCGTCGCGACCTGGAAGTTCGCGCCCACGCCCAGCATGTCCTGCTACATCACCGCCCTGATCGCCGGACCCTACGACGTGGTGCGCGACCAGGTCCAGACCCGCAACGGCGCCGTGCCACTCGGCATCCTGTGCCGCAGGTCCCTGACGCCGCACCTGGACGCAGAGAACATCTTCGACTGCACCAAACGCGGCTTCACGTTCTACGAGAACGAGTTCGACTGCGCCTACCCGTTCACGAAGTACGACCAGATCTTCACGCCCGAGTACAACATGGGCGCGATGGAGAACGCCGGCGCGGTGACCTACAACGAGATGTACGTCTTCCGGGCCAAGGTCACCGAGGCGATCATCGAGCGCCGGGCGCTGACGATCCTGCACGAGCTGGCGCACATGTGGTTCGGCAACCTCGTCACGATGCAGTGGTGGAACGACCTGTGGCTCAACGAGTCCTTCGCCGAGTGGGCGTCGACCACCTGCCAGGCCGAGGCCACCCAGTGGAAGTCTGCCTGGACCACGTTCGGCACGGCCGAGAAAGCCTGGGCCTACCAGCAGGACCAGCTGTCCTCAACCCATCCCATCGTCGCCGACATCCGCGACCTGGAGGACGTCGAGGTCAACTTCGACGGCATCACCTACGCCAAGGGCGCCTCGGTGCTCAAGCAGCTCGTGGCCTATGTCGGTCGCGAGCCGTTCACGGCCGGCATTCGCGAGTACTTCTCCATGCACGCCTGGTCGAACACCACCCTGCCCCAGCTGCTCGACCACCTCGTGCGCGCCTCCGGCCGGGACCTGCACGGCTGGTCGAAGCTGTGGCTGGAGACCGCAGGCGTGAACACCCTGAGCCTGGAGGTCACCACCGACGACCAGGACAACATCACCAGCGCGGCCATCACCCAGACCGGGGTCGAGGCCTTCCCCACCCTTCGTCCGCACACCCTGGCGATCGGCAGCTACCGCGTGGACGGCGACCGCATCGAGCGGGTCAGCCGGATCGAGCTCGACATCGCGGGCGAGCGCACCGAGGTCCCAGCGCTGGTCGGTCAGCGCCGGCCGGACCTCCTGCTGGTCAACGACGACGACCTGGCCTACGCCAAGATCCGTCTCGACGAGCTGTCGATGGCCACGGTTCTGGCCAACCCCCGCGGGTTCACCGACAGCCTGCCCCGAGCCCTGGTGCTGGGCGCGGCCTGGGACATGACCCGCGACGCGGAGATGTCGGCCCGCGACTTCTGCGACCTGGTGCTGAGCACCCTCCCCGGAGAGAAGGACTCCACGCTCCTGCGCGTGCTGCTGGCTCAGCTGCAGGCAGCCGCGAGGCTGTATGTCGACCCCGCACACCGCGACGAGAACCTGGCATCGCTGACCGCACGCCTGCGTGAGCTGGCCACCGCGGCCGAGCCCGGCAGCGACGCCCAGCTGCAGCTGGTCAGCGCGTTCGCCGGCTACTCCCGGCGCGATCAGGACGTGGTCTGGGTGCGTGGGCTGCTGGAGGGCAGCGTCGTGCTCGACGGTCTGGCGATCGACACCGAGATGCGCTGGACCCTGCTGACCAGCCTGGCCACAGCCGGTGCCGCAGCCGAGACCGAGATCGAGGTCGAGCGCAAGGCGGACAACACCGCCACGGGTCACGAGCGCGCCGCCCGCGCACTGGCCAGCCTCCCCACGCCCCAGGCCAAGGCAAAGGCCTGGCGCAAGGTCATCGAGGAGGAGGGCGTGCCCAACCAGACGGTCGACGCCGTGGCCCAGGGCTTCGTCAGGGTGCACGACGCCGCGCTGCTAGTGCCCTACATCGAGAGGTACCACGCCATGCTCGCGACGCTGTGGGCCTCGCGCACCCACGCGATCGCCGAGTCTGTCGTCGAGGGCTTCTACCCGGTGGCGCTGGCCAGCCGTGAGCTCGTCGACGCCTCCCAGTCCTGGCTCGACGCGAATCCTGAGGCGCCCGCAGCGCTGAGGCGGGTCGTGTCGGAGAACCGCGACGGGGTGACCCGGGCGCTGGCAGCCCAGCAGCGCGACAAGAGCTGACAACAACCGGCCGACCCCGCATACCCGCCGGTACAGCGAAGACCGTGGGGCTCAGACCCCACGGTCTTCGCTGTCCTGTCTCAGGAGCCACGCGGTGAGGCGGCCCTGGCCGCAGGGCGCGGTGAGGCGGCCCTGGCCGCAGGGGGGGACCGCGACCAGGACCTGGACCGGGAGTCAACCCCGGGAGTCCCCCCCGGTCGTGAATCCATCATGCACGTCAAAGTATGGGTTTGGTCAAGAACTCGTAAGAATCTTACAAATTGTGACAAGGATGACGTGAGCTAACGGTCAGCAGCGCGACCGAGCCGGGGAGCAGCGGTCAGCGCTGGGCGACGCAGCGGGCCAGGCGGCGGGCCCAGCGCGAGGTCATCAGGTCTTCCAGCATCACGGGTTTGCCGTCGGCCCCGGCCAGCGGCAGCCGCCAGTTGGGGTACTCCTCATCGGTGCCAGGCTGGTTCATCGCCCGGTGATCACCGGTCAGGTCGGGAACGGCGACCCCGAGAAGCTTGGCCGGCGTCCACGACAGGAACCGGTGCAGGGCCTCCACGACGTCGGTCCCCGAGGCGCCGGGCTTCAACAGACCCCGGTCAACCAGCATGTCGAGGACCTCACCCTGAGCCGCCGCGTCAAGGGTGCGCTCCAGCTCCACGGGTCGGGTCAGCAGGCCGAGGTCATGACGCAGGTCGATGTGCTCACCGGCCAGATAGCCGGCAGTCGGCGGCAGGTCATGGGTGGTCACGGTGGCCAGGCACAGCTCGCGATAGGACTCGGCCGGCAGGGGTTTGCCCGCACCGTCCTTCTCGAACCACAGGATCGAGGTGCCGAAGATGCCGCGCTCGCGCAGGTAGTCACGGACCCACGGCTCCACGACACCGAGGTCCTCACCAACCACCAGCGCGCCCGCCCGATGAGCCTCGAGCGCGAGGATGCCGATCAGGGCCTCGTGGTCGTAGCGGACATAGGTGCCCTCGCCGGCGGAGAGTCCTTCGGGGACCCACCACAGCCGGAAGAGCCCGATGACATGGTCGATCCTGATGCCACCGGCATGGCGCAGGACGGTGCGCAGCATGTCGCGGTATGGCGCGTAGCCGAGCTCCTCGAGCCGGTCCGGCCGCCACGGTGGCTGGCTCCAGTCCTGGCCCAGCTGGTTGTACTGGTCCGGCGGGGCACCGACCGTGACCTGGCGCGCGAGGGCGTCGGCCAGGCCCCAGGCATCGGCGCCCTCGGGATGGACACCGACGGCGAGGTCGTGAATGACCCCGATCGACATCCCCGCCTCCCTGGCCTGACGCTGGACGGCGGCGATCTGCTCATCCACGATCCACTGCAGCCAGCGATAGAACTCCACCTCGTCGCCGATCTCGTCGCGCAGGGCCTCGACGGCGGGGCTGCCCGGGTGCTGCAGCTCCTCGGGCCACTGGCCCCAGGGCAGTCCGTGCTTCTCGGCCAGCGCACACCAGGTGGCGAAGTCGAGCAGACCCTGGCCCTCCCGGTCACAGAACCCGGCGAAGGCCCGCTCGCGCCGCGACGACCGCGGCTGGTTGAAAACGGTGCGCAACGCCGCGACCTTGGCCGACCAGACCGCGTCACGGTCGATGGTGTCCGCGTCGTTCAGCACCCGCGCATCATCGGCGTGCCACTCCATCAGCTGGCGCTCGGCCGAGGACATGTAACCCATCTCCGGGATGTCCTCGACCCGGATGTAGATCGGGTTGAGGAAGCGCCGTGAGGTGGGCAGGTACGGCGACGGCTCCATCGGGGCCACCGGCTCGGCCGCGTGCAGGGGGTTCACCAGGACGAAGTCCGCACGCAGGTCGTGTGCCGCCCAGGCCATCATGTCGGACAGGTCGGCGAGGTCCCCGATGCCCCAAGACTGGCGGGACCGGACGGAGTACATCTGGCTCAGCAGGCCCCAGGCCCGTCGGTGCTGCAACACGGGGGGAAGCTCCAGCACGGCCGGCGAGATGACCAGCGCAGACGAGAAGGTGTCCTCGCCGATCCGGGCGTTCAGCGTGTGCCAGCCCAGCGGCAGGTCGCCCGAGATCTCGAAGGTCGCCTCCCCCCTGGGCTCACCGTCGATGACCCGGGGGTTGACGTAGTTGTCGACCTGACGAATCTCGCGGCGCGTTCCATCCTCGAGGATCGCCCACACCCGGACCTGGTGGCCGTCAGGCAGGTGCACGGGCACCCACCTGTTCGAGCCCTGGCGGCACACGACGATCGGGGGCAGGGCCCGCCGCCACGAGGTGTCCGCCACATGGGCCAGAGACCGGTCGACAGCGGCCTCGTCGGAGGTGTCGACGCCGAGTGCCTGGAGGACGGCGGAGATCGTGTGCGCGCTGACGATGACCTGGTTGCCCTGCCAGTCCCAGTACTCCGTGGCCACCCCGGACGCGCGGGCGAGCTCAGTGAGTGCAGGCGAAGGTTCGGAGCTCGGCACGTCATCTCTTTCGGAAGGCATCGTTCGGACAGTCTCATGGTTCGGACAGCGTCATACGCTAGCGAGTGTTTCACGAGTAGCGATGCGGGACTGCGCCACACCATTGGTAAGGATGGCTGGTATGACGTTCGCTCCCCTGTCCATCGACCCGCAGGCAACCCTGTCCGTGTCCGCAATGCCCCAGCCGGACACCCTGAACAACCTGAGCACGGAAGCGATGGCCGACTGGGGGTGGCTGATCGGACCCGCCCTGACCATTGTCGGCACCCTGGTGGGGGCCGTGCTTGTCCGCTGGGCGGTGCATCGAGCCGTCGACCGTGTGGTTGACAACGCCATGACCCGCGCGGCCCGGCGCGAGACGCAGACTCCTCGCCGGGCCAGCCGCATCCTGGCCCAGGCCACCGGGGCGAACCAGTCCCGCAGCACGCAACGCGCGGCCACCACCGGCGCCATCCTCAAGAGCACGTCGACCTTCGCCATCTTCGCGATGGCTCTGCTGACCGTCATGGCGGCCATCGGCGTGCCGCTGGGACCGCTGCTGGCCTCCGCCGGTGTCGTGGGCGTCGCCCTCGGCTTCGGCGCCCAGAGCCTGGTCAAGGACTTCCTGAGCGGCATCTTCATGATGCTCGAGGACCAGTACGGCGTGGGCGACGTCATCCGACACCGGCGAGGCGATCGGCACCGTCGAGGACGTCACACTCCGGGTCACCAGGGTGCGGGACGCCAGCGGGATCGTCTGGTACATCCGCAACGGCGAGATCATCAGGATCGGCAACCGCTCCCAGGGGTGGTCGACCTCCGTGGTGGACATCCAGGTCGGCTACCACGATAAGCTGGACGTCGTGCTGCCGCTGATCCGTCAGGTCGCCCGCGAGCTGGATGGCGATCCGGCATGGGAGACGCGGCTGCTCGAGGAGCCCGTGGTAGCCGGCGTCGAGTCGATGACCGGCGGCGTGGTGACCATCCGGATCATCGCCAAGTGCGCGCCGAACGAGAACTTCCCCGTCTCGCGGGAGATCCGCGAGCGGGTCAAGACCACCCTCGACGCGGCCGGGATCCACGCTCCCCAGGTCCCGGTGCCATATGGCGGGCAGCCGGGCGGACAGGGCGGCGCGGCTGGTGGCCCCGCCGGAGGCTGAGACAATGGTCCGGTGACTGTTGAGAGCTTCTACGACCAGGTGGGAGGCCACGAGACCTTCCGCCTGCTCACCCAACGTTTCTACGAGGGGGTGGCCGGCGACCCGGAGCTGCGTGCGCTGTACCCGGAGGAGGACCTCGGACCCGCCGAGATGCGGTTCCTGATGTTTCTTGAGCAATACTGGGGAGGTCCTGCGGCGTACTCGCAGGACCGGGGCCACCCCAGGTTGCGGATGCGACACGCCCCGTTCAAGGTCACCACCACCCAGCGGGACCGGTGGCTCACCCACATCATGGCGGCAGTCGACTCTCTTGACCTTGCCCCAGCGAACGACCTCATCCTGCGTGAATACCTCGACCGGGCGGCACAGTCCATGGTCAACTCCCTGGAGGACTGAAATCTCTACTGTTACCGACACTGACCTGCCCGGCGTCGTGGATCCGTCAGCCTCGCTGATCCACCCTCTGCCCGCCACGGACCCTGCCTGGTGGCGCCATGCGGTGATCTACCAGATCTACCCCCGGTCGTGGGCTGACGGCAACGGTGACGGGATCGGTGACCTGCCGGGCATCACGTCCCGCCTCCCCTACCTGCGCGACCTCGGCGTGGACGCCGTCTGGCTCTCGCCCTTCTACGTCTCGCCGATGGCCGACGCGGGCTACGACGTGGCCGACTACCGCAACATCGACCCGATCTTCGGGACCCTGGCCGACGCCGACGCCCTGCTGGCCACTGCTCATGACCTCGGCCTGAAGGTCATCGTGGACCTCGTTCCGAACCACTCCTCCGACGAGCACGCGTGGTTCCAGGCTGCGCTGGCCGCCGGCCCGGGCAGCGCCGAGCGTGAGCGCTACCGGTTCCGCGACGGCCGTGGCCCCGGCGGGGACCTGCCGCCGAACAACTGGCTGTGCGTCTTCGGCGGTCAGGCCTGGACCCGGGTGAAGGACGGCGACGGAACCAGTGACACAAAAGGTCAGTGGTACCTCCACCTCTTCGACCCGAAGCAGCCTGACTTCAACTGGGACAACCCGCAGGTCCGGGCCGAGTTCGAGGACGTGCTGAAGTTCTGGCTCGACCGGGGCGTCGACGGCTTCCGGGTCGACGTCGCCAACGCCCTGATCAAGGCGGCCGGCCTGCCCGACTGGGACGAGCCGCTGCACATCCTCGGTGACGCCGACGGCGTCCCGCACGACCACCATGGCAAGAAGCCACCGATGTGGGACCAGGACGGCGTGCACGAGGTCTACCTCGCGTGGCGCCAGATCCTCAACTCCTACAACCCGGTCGACGCTGCCGGCTACTCCGGCGACAACGACCGGATCCTGTGCGCTGAGGCCTGGGTCGACTCGCCCGAGCGTCTCGCCCGGTACGTACGCAGCGACGAGATGCACCAGGCGTTCAACTTCGAGTTCCTGCAGGCGCAGTGGCGGGCCGGCGACCTGCGCGCCGCCGTCACCAAGTCGCTGGCGGCAGCGGACTCGGTCGGCGCCCCCACCACCTGGGTGCTGTCCAACCACGATGTGGTGCGTCACGCCTCCCGGCTCGGACTTCCCGTGGGACCCAGGCGCCCCAACGGGATCGGTATCGGCGACCCCCAGCCGGACGCGGCTCTCGGCCTGCGCCGGGCGCGCGCGGCCACCGCCCTGATGCTTGCCCTCCCGGGCTCGTCCTACCTGTACCAGGGCGAGGAGCTCGGGCTGCCGGACTCCACGGACATGCCCGACGACGTCCGCCAGGACCCGACCTGGGCCCGCAGCGAGCACACCGAGCGGGGCAGGGACGGCTGCCGGGTGCCGATGCCGTGGGAGGGCGACCGGCCGTCATACGGCTTCGGCCCCTCTGACCGGACCTGGCTGCCGCAGCCGGCGTCCTACGCGGACCTGGCCGTCGACCGTCAGGCGGGCGTGGCCGGCACAACCCTCGAGCTGTATCGCACCCTGCTGGCCATCCGTCGCGAGAACGGGCTCGGTGCTGGCTCGCTGAGCCTGCTGCCGGGCTACTCCGAGGACGTCGTGGCTCTTGTCAACGAGTCGGCCGCAGGCACCCGCGTCCTGGTCATCACCAACCTCGGCGCGGAGCCGGTGGCCGTCCCCGGAGGCGCCCTCGCCCTGGCGTCCAGCGGCCCGCTGACCCCGCAGGGACTGGTGCCCACCGACACCACCGTCTGGTTGACCGCATAACCCGGGCCCGCGTCAGGATCTGGCGCGCTCAGAGCGCGGTGACGATGTTGAGGGTTGACCTCGAGTGGACTTGACGTGATCCGATGTCTGCATGACACGCACCGCCCGGCCCGGCTCGTTGACCACCGTTGACGCAGTGACGACCGCCACCCCGCCAGACCAGCGCCGAGGGCGGTCTGCCGGACCCATGGGGCCGGACTACCGGCTGCGGACGGTCGCGCTGCTCGCTCTGGTCACCATCGTGGCCTTCGAGGCGATGGCGATCTCGACCGCGATGCCGGCAGTGGCCAACGAGCTGCACGCGATCCGGTCCTACGGGCTCGCGTTCTCCTTCATGCTCACCGCCGAGCTGCTCGGCATCGTCCTGGCCGGCGTGTGGGCGGACCGTCGCGGCCCGCTCCCGTCCCTGTTCGCCGGCCAGCTGCTGATGGTGGCCGGCTCGGCGATGGCGGGGCTGGCCCCGACGTTCGCCGTGCTGCTGGCCGGACGGCTGGTCGCCGGCCTGGGTTCCGGGCTGATCGTGGTTGCGCTCTACGTCGTGATCGGCCGTGCCTACCCGGATGCGCTGCGCCCCAAGGTCTTCAGCTGGACCTCGGCCGCCTGGGTGCTCCCCTCACTGATCGGCCCGCCGATCGCCGGCTGGCTGACCTCGACGTGGTCCTGGCGCTGGGTCTTCCTGATCGTGATCGCGCCCATCGCCGTGACCTTCGCCGTGGTCAGCACCCAGCGCGACCGGATCAGCGGAGGCACGGACGAGGGCCGGCTGCCCGGCCACGCCGTGCCCGCCGACCGGCTCGGACACCGCCGGCTGGTGCTGCTCGGTCTCGGCGTCGCGCTCTCGGCCGGCGCGATGCAGTGGGGGTCCACCCAGCTCGAGACATCACGGGCGATTCCCGTCGCGCTGACAGTGCTGGGACTCGCCGGTATCGCGGCAACCGCCCCGCGGCTCGTCCCGGCCGGCACGCTGCTGATGCGCCGTGGACTGCCGGCGGTGATGATGAGCCGGTTCCTGTTGACCGCGTCCTTCAACGGGGCCCTGACCTTCATCCCGCTCATGCTCGTGAACGAGCGACACCTGAGCCTGACCACCGCAGGCATCATGCTCACGGTGGGCGCGCTCGGCTGGTCAGTCGGCTCCTTCATCCAGGGCCACCACGCGATGCACGACCGCCGATCCGGACTCGTGGTGTCAGGGGGCGCGTCGCTGACCATCGGCATCCTCATGCTGGGCGCAATCGCCGAGCTCGGGTGGCCCTCCTACCTGGTGGGACTCGCCACTGCCCTGGCCGGCCTCGGCATGGGGATGGCCATGTCCTCGACCGCGGTGCTCTCACTGGCACTCTCGCCGGTCAGCGACCACGGCCGCACCTCATCGTCACTGCAGGTGGCCGACGTGCTCGGCAGCGTCCTGGGGATCTCGGCGGCCGGCGCCGTGTTCGCCGCGCTGCACCACCCTGACGGCTCGGATATCCAGGTGTTCGTGCTCATCTGGGTGTCCCTGGCAGCCATCGCCGCCCTCGCTATGGTCGGCGGTCAGCGCACCAGGACGTGACCCGTCGCCGTGGAGAGCCGGGTCCAGCGACCGTGGGCCAGAACCCGAGCGCTCTCCTGGGTCAGGAAGCCCAGCGAGTAGGCCGCGAAGGCAGCTCCCGACGAGATGGGCGGCGTGGTCCGCGAGTCACGCCCCCAGACGCGTTGCCGCAGAGCCGCGACCAGCTGCGCCCCGGACCCCTCTGGCGCGCCCTCGGTGATCTCGGCAATACCCTGGGTGGCAACGGTTCTCAGCTCCTCGACGGTCAGGTCCCCCACCACCTCCCAGCCCTTCTGCGGCGGGCTCATGGCTGCCCAGCCGACCCGGACCGTGGTCGGCGGGACCGAGAAGGTCGACGTCCGCCCGCGGGCGAGACGATCTGAGACGCTGGCCAGTGACACGGTCGCGTCCACGTCGACCGGTTCGGCCAGCGCCATGACCCTCAGGCCGAGGACCGCACCGGTCATCGCCGGCCCCCTGCCCGGCAGGACATCGACGTACGCCGCGAGCGCCACTCCCTGCGACTGCAGGCGGATAGCGCCGTCAGGGTCCAGGACCCGGGCACGCGCGACATAGGTCCTCAGGTCATCGAGCGTCTCGGAGTCCTCGAACCGCAGCTCGGCCATCAGCGGGGCCGCTCGCGCCAGCGGAAGGGCACCGGGTCGCCGGCCACGCCCTGGAGCACGACCCGCTCGTCCGGGCGCAGCCGGCGAGGCCTGGCCGTCGCGAAGTCGTAGGGGACCAGTGTGGTCTCGGCCCGTGCATACAGGGTCATGCCGACCTCGGCGGGGTCGCGCACCTCGTAGGCGAGGTTGAAGCTCGAGCCCGCGATCTTGGTGGCCCACATGTCCACGCTGATCGGGGCGTGCCGGAAGTCCAGCGGGGCGAGGTACTCGATCTCATGACGGGCGACCACGACGCCGTCATTGAGCAGGCTGCGCTCCTGGCCGAACCAAGCCTGGAAGCCAATCACCCTGGCATCCTCGAGAAGGCGAAGGAACTGGACGTTGTTCACGTGCCCGTAGGCATCCATGTCGGACCATCGAAGCGGGACGTCGACACGGTAGGGGCGCAGGCTCATGGCGTCATCATCGCAGCCGTGCGGATATGGTCACCTGCGTGACCACCCCTGAGAACGGCTCTGCCCTCAACCCCCTCGAGGACCTGCTCGACGTCCTCGACCTGGAGCCTCTCGGCTCCGCCCACATCACCCTCAGGGAGTCCCACGGCGACGCGTCGACGGACTTCGACCTCGGCGAGTCCGAGAGGGATATCTTCATCGGGCGCAGCCAGCCGATGCCACATGGCCGGGTCTTCGGGGGGCAGGTCCTCGCGCAGTCGGTGATCGCCGCAGGCCGGACCGTCAATGACCTCGGGGGCAGTGACATCGGGGGCAACGACGCCGGGGGCGGCAGCCCGCGCCATATCCACTCGTTGCACGGCTATTTCCTGCGCCCCGGCGATCCGGAGCACCGGATCCGTTTCGCGGTCGAGCGGCTCCGCGACGGGCACTCGTTCTCCGCTCGCCGGGTTCACGCGATCCAGAACGGCAAGGCAATCATGTCGATGATCGCCTCCTTCCAGACCGAGGCTGCCGGGCTGGACCACCAGGACCACATGCCTGCCGCGCCGGACCCCGAGCGCATGGAGACCCTGGCCGAGGTGTTCGCCGGGATGGACGACCCCCAGGCCAACTTCTGGTCGAAGGACAAGGCCATCGACCTGCGCCACGTCGAGGGGGCCATCTACCTCCACCCGGGGCGGCAGCTCGCCTCCCGGCAGAGCGTCTGGCTCAAGGCCCTCGGCACGATGCCCGAGGATCCGCTGGTCAACGCCGCGGTGCTGGCCTACTGCTCTGACTACTCACTGCTCGAGCCGGTGCTTCGCAAGCACGGCCTCGCCTGGTCCGACCGCCGGCTGCGCGTCGCCAGTCTCGACCACGCGATGTGGTTCCACCGGCCCGGACGGGTGGACGACTGGATCCTGTACACCCAGTCCTCCCCGTCGGCGTCGAGCGGACGCGGGCTGGCGGCAGCGCGAATGTTCAGCTCGGACGGGGTCCTGCTGGCCACCGTCGCCCAGGAAGGCATGATGCGCCTGAAGGAGTCGTGACGTGCGCCACAGTCGCCCGACTTTCGCACTAAGCGATCGCTTAGTAGGCTCTCGTCATGGTTGACGGACTCGATCTCGACGCGCTGGCGGGATACCTCGCCCCGTTCAGCGGCACTGCCAGGGGCGCAGGCCCCGGACCAGGGGCAGGATCCACAGCAGCCCCCGGATCGGGGCCCGGGCGAGCGCTGCGTGCCGAGCTCATCCAGGGTGGCAAGTCCAACCTCACGTATCGGCTCACCGACGGCTCCCACAACTGGGTGCTGCGCCGGCCACCGCTCGGGCACGTCCTGGCCACCGCGCACGACATGGCCCGCGAGTACCGCGTGATGTCGGCCCTGGCAACGACCCCCGTGCCCGTCCCGGCGATGGTGACCCTGTGCGAGGACCCGGCCGTGATCGGGGCGCCGTTCTATGTCATGGAGTATGTTGAGGGCGCGATCCTGCGCCGGACCAGGGACACCGACAAGCTGGACGACCGCCAGCGAACGGCGTTGGCCCACCGGCTCATCGACACCCTGGCCGACCTGCACGACGTCGACCCGGTCGAGGTGGGGCTGGGCGACTTCGGCCACCCGGACGGGTTCCTGGAGCGGCAGGTGCGTCGCTGGACCCAGCAGCTGGAGCGGTCCCGGTCCCGCGACATACCGGGCTTCGACGATCTGGCGGTCAGCCTGGCGGCCGACGTCCCGGCAAGCCAGAGAGCCAGCGTGGTGCACGGCGACTACCGTCTCGACAATGTTCTGGTCGGGCCCGACCAGCAGATCCGGGCGGTGCTGGACTGGGAGATGGCCACCCTCGGTGACCCGCTCTGCGATCTGGGCCTGTTGCCGGTCTATGCGGCCCCCGTTCCCGGGGTGGTCGGCGTCGTCTCGGACGGCATGGGCCCGCACAACGGCTTCCCGCCGCTTGAGTCCCTCATCCGCAGGTATGCCGACCGCTCGGGTCTGGATGTCAGCCACCTGTCCTGGTACACGGCGCTCGGCTACTACAAGCTCGCAGTCATCTGCGAGGGCATCCACTACCGCTACGCGAACGGTAAGACCGTGGGCCCGGGCTTCGACCAGATCGGGAGCATCGTCGAGCCGCTGGTCTCTGCCGGCCGCCACGTCCTGAACGAGTCCCTATGACGCCCGCGTCCCACCGATATCCACGTCCCACCGAAAACCACATCCCATTGACACCCAAGCGCGGATGACCAAGTCCCGCTGATGACCAAGTCCCCTTGATATCAACGCCACTCGACCCGCCCTGGAGGCACCTGTGAACACCAACGGCCAGCGCACCGCGATCGTCACCGGGGCGGCCCGCGGCATCGGGGCGGCAACAGCCATCCGCCTGGCGGGGGACGGGAACGCCGTGGCGGTCCTGGACCTGGACGAGGCCTCGTGCGCCGGGACGGTGTCGGCAATCACCTCGGCCGGCGGCCGCGCCATCGCGGTGGGAGTCGACGTAGGCTCGCCCGAGCTGGTCGAGGCTGCGGTGGCACGGGTCGCCGCCGAGCTGGGCGCCCCGACCATCCTGGTCAACAACGCCGGCATCATCCGGGACAACCTGATGTTCAGAATGCCGCTCGAGGACTGGGATGCGGTCATGAACGTCCACCTGCGTGGAGCGTTCCTGATGACCAAGGCAGTCCAGCCCCACATGACTGCGGCGAAGTACGGCCGGATCGTCAACCTCTCCTCCACCTCCGCGCAGGGCAACCGCGGCCAGGTCAACTACTCGGCGGCCAAGGCCGGCGTGCAGGGCTTCACCAAGACCCTGGCGATCGAGCTCGGCTCCTTCGGCGTGACGGCCAACGCGGTGGCTCCCGGCTTCATCGCCACCGACATGACCAGGGCGACCGCCGAGCGGATGAAGATTTCCTTCGAGGACTTCCTCGTCGGCGCCGCGGCGCAGATCCCGGTCGGCCGGGTCGGCCAGCCGGAGGACATCGCGGCCACGATCTCGTTCCTGGCCAGCGAGGAAGCCGGTTTCGTCTCAGGTCAGATCATCTACGTAGCCGGCGGCCCAAAAGACTAATCCCTCTCCCCCTCTCCCCGTCCCTCTCCCCGTCCCTCCCCCCATTCCCGCTCAGCGCACCGCCCATCCCAGCCCCCCCGGCTTGTTGCCCCGAAACCACCGTTCTCGGGTCTGAACCGGGCTACAACGGTGGTTTCGGGGCAACAAGCGGGGTGTGGGGGCCGCTGGGGAGCCGCTGCGGACTGCTTTGGGGCGGGGCGGAGGGTCTCCTACTGTTGCGGGAGGGACTTGTTCTGGCGTCGCATGCCTCTGAGCCAGCGATCCGGGTCGGCCGCGCGACCGGCATACATGGCAGCGACCTCGGGGTGTGGCAGGACCAGGAACCGGCCCGTCCCGATGGCTGCCAGCAACGCCGCCGCGACGTCGTCTGCCTCGATGGCCGACTTCTCCATGAGCGCCCTGCCTGCGGGCCCCGAGTCCTCCAGCATCTGGGTGCGCACTCCCTGCGGGCACACGGCATGCACCCGCACGCCCGCGTCGGCGTAGGTCATCGCCAGCCACTCGGCATAGGCAAAGGCAGCGTGCTTGGTCACGGCATAGGGGGCCGCACCGGGAATCGTGAGCAGTCCCGCCGCCGAGACGGTCGAGACGAACATGCCGCGCCCCTGCGAAACCCATTGCGGGATGAGCGCTCTGGAGGCGCGCACGTGCGCCATGACGTTGACCTGCCAGGAGATTTCCCAGTCCTTCTCGGCCACCTCGACCAGTCCGGGGCGGGCCACACCGGCGTTGGCGCAGTAGACGTCGATCGGGCCGGCGAGCTCTCGCGCCGTGCCGATCAGGAGCTCCACGCCGGCCTCGGTAGCGGCGTCGCCCGGGACCGCCAGCCCGCCAACGGCTGTCGCGCTCTTCCGGGCGGCGTCCTCGTCCAGGTCGTTGACGACGACCTTCGCGCCCCGGGCCGCGAACATCCGGGCGTATGCCGCCCCGATCCCCCGGCCGCCGCCGGTGACCACCACGACCTGGTTGTCGAAGCGCCTCGTACTGTCGGCGGGCCTCGCAGCATCAGCGAGCCCCGCAGTGTCGACGGGGCTCACATGGGACCTGCCAGAACGGCGCCGCCGTCTATCACGAGGGTTTGGCCGGTCATCCAGGACGAGTCGCCGGAGAGCAGGAACGAGACGGTCCCGGAGATGTCCTCGGGAACGCCAAGCCGCTTCAGCGGGTACCTCCTGGCCACCTTCTCCTCCCGGCCTTCGTAGAGACCCACGGCGAAGGCCGTCTTGACGACCCCGGGGGCCACCGCGTTGACACGCACGTCCGGGCCCAGCTGATAGCCCAGCTCGGTGGTGAGATGGATCATCGCCGCCTTGCTCACGGCATACCAGCCCAGCAGACCGGTGGCGGCCATTCCGGCGATCGAGGCGATGTTGACGACAGCCCCGCCCGGCGCCTCGGTCGTGCCCATCCCGGCCCCGACAACCTTCTGGGTCCAGCTGAAAGCACTGAGAACATTGACCTCCAGAATCTTGCGGGCCTCGTCCATGCCTGTCTCGAGCATGGGCCCGTAGGAGGGGTTGATACCGGCGTTGTTGACCAGGTAGTCCAGACGACCGAAAGTCTCCAGAGCGGCGGCAACCACCTCGTCCTGGTGCTCGGGGTCATCCGCGTGCCCGGCGAAGCCCAGCGCGTGTGCCGGGCCGCCGAGGGCCTCGACGGCCTCCGCGAGCGCCTCGGGCTTGCGGGCAGTGATGACGACCCGGGCGCCGTCGTCGACCAGACGTCTCGCGATGCCCAGACCGATCCCCCGGCTGGCTCCGGTGACGATCGCGACCTTGTTCTCGTGGATGATGCTCACGTGGCTGATGCTCCTTAGTTCGGGTCGTTGGTGGTTCGGGTCGTTGGTGGTTCGGGTCGTTGCTGGTTCAGATCGCCTGGGGGTCCTGACTTCGGGGACGGCCCCGGCCCAGGTGCCGGGATCCGGGCATTTCAGATCCCGGTCACAGACCGAGGTCGCGGCCGATGAGCTCCTTCATGATCTCGTTCGAGCCGGCCCAGATCTTGGTCACCCGGGCATCCCGCCAGGCCCGGGCCACGCGGTACTCGTTCATGTACCCGTAGCCGCCGTACAGCTGAACGCAGCCATCGAGCACCTCATTCTGGACCTCGGCCGACCACCACTTGGCCTTGGCCGCGTCGACCGCGGTGAGCTTGCCCTCGGCGTGAGCCTCCACGCAGTTGTCGACATAGGCCTGGGTGACCTCGAGCTTGGTCACCAGCTCAGCCATCAGGAACTTGTTGTGCTGGAAAGACCCGATCGGCTGGCCGAACGCCTTGCGCTCCTTGGCATAGACGATCGTCTCGAGCAGAATCTGCTGTGCATGAGCCGTGTTGGACACCGCCGCGCCCACCCGCTCCTGGGGAAGGCGCTCCATCATCGCGATGAAGCCCCGGTCGACCTCACCGATGACGTTGGCGCCGGGGATGCGCACGTCGGTGAAGAACAGCTCGGCGGTGTCGGACTCCGTCTGGCCCACCTTGTCGAGCTTGCGACCCCGCTCGAAGCCGGCCATGCCGGTCTCGACCCCGAACAGCGTGATGCCCCTGGAGCGCTTCTCGGGCGAGGTCCTGGCTGCGACCACGACGAGGTCCGCCTGGTAGCCGTTGGTGATGAAGGTCTTGGAACCATTGAGGATCCAGTCATCGCCGTCGCGGACGGCCGTGCTCTTCAGCGCCGCGAGGTCGGAGCCACCGCTGGGCTCCGTCATCGCGATGGCGGTGATGATCTCGCCGGAGCAGAAGCCGGGGAGCCAACGTTCCTTCTGCTCCTGCGTGCCCAGGTCCACCAGATACGGGGCCACACAGTCGGCGTGAATCCCGAGGCAGGACGACGCTGCCGCGGTGAACTTGGACAGCTCCTCGCCCAGCACCGCGTTGAACCGGAAGTCGCCCGCCGCCGATCCGCCATAGGTCTCGGGAATCTCCAGACCGAGCAGACCCTGTTTGCCGGCCTCGATCCAGACCTCGCGATCGATGGACCGGGCCTCGATGAACTGCTGGGCACGGGGCTTCAGGCTGCGTTCGACAAACTCACGAACCGTCTCCCGGAACGCCTCATGGTCAGCGCCGTACAGGTTGCGTGGCATCTCGTCCTCCGGTCACTGTTACATCTCAACGACGCTGTTACATCTCAAAGACTAAGCGCTTGCTTAGTCTCGATCAGGTGGGGCATGCTGTCAACATGACAGCACCTATCCCGGTACCCAGCCGCCGGGCTGCCGGGGAGTCAGCCCGGCGCCTGATGGACGCGGCCGTGGATGCCTTTGCTGACAAGGGTTTTCACGCCACCAGCACGAGGGACATCGCGGCCCGGGCCCAGATGAGCCCGGCCGGCGTGTACGTCCATTTCGCGAGCAAGCAGGATCTGCTCTTCCAGCTCTGCCTGCGCGGACACGCACTGGCCCTGGAGGTCGTGGACACTGCCCGCGCGAGCACGGACACTCCCCCGGCCCAGCTCGTGGCCATCGTCTCGGCCTTCGCCAGCTGGCACGCCGAGCAGTTCCGCACCGCCCGGATCGTGCAGTACGAGTTTTCCCACCTGACCCCTGAGCATCGCGCCGAGGTCATGACCTTGCGCAAGCAGATCGACGCCGTCGTCAGGGACGTCCTTCAGGCAGGAGTGGCGACCGGCGACTTCGACGTGCCAGACGTTGCCATGACCACGCTCGCCCTGCAGTCTCTGACCATTGACGTCGCGCGGTGGTACAAACCGGGCATCCGGCGTACCCCCGCAGCCATCGGCGCGGCATACGGTGATCTGGCGTTGCGGCTGGTGCGCGCCTGAGGCAGGTGCCGCCTGAGGCAGGTGCCGCCTGAAGCGGGTGCCGCCTGAAACGAGTGGGCGCCTGAAGCGAGTGGGCGCCTGAAGCGAGTGGGCGCAGGAACTGGGCAGGCGCCTGCTCCTGGCGCCTGCCCGCACCCTCAGCTGCGGGTGAGCTTGCGGTACGTGACGCGGTGCGGACGTGACGCCTCGGGGCCGAGTCGCTCGACCTTGTTCGCCTCGTAGGCCTCGAAGTTGCCCTCGAACCAGTACCACTTGCCAGGGTTCTCGTCGTCACCCTCGTAGGCAAGGATGTGCGTCACCACGCGGTCCAGGAACCACCGGTCGTGACTGATCACGACGGCACAGCCGGGGAACTCCAGGAGCGCGTTCTCCAGGGACCCCAGCGTCTCGACGTCGAGGTCGTTGGTGGGCTCGTCGAGGAGCAGCAGGTTGCCACCCTCCTTGAGGGTCAGCGCCAGGTTGAGACGGTTGCGCTCACCACCGGAGAGCACGCCGGTCATCTTCTGCTGATCCGGGCCTTTGAAACCGAACTGCGACACGTAGGCGCGCGAGGGGATCTCGACGTGGCCGACCTGCATGTAGTCGAGCCCGTCCGACACCGTCTCCCAGAGGTTCTTGGTCGGGTCTAGGCCTGCTCGGCTCTGGTCGACGTAGGAGATCTTGACCGTCTCACCGATCTTGACGTTGCCCTCGTCAGGGGTCTCGAGACCAACGATGGTCTTGAAGAGCGTGGTCTTGCCGACGCCGTTGGCGCCGATGACCCCCACGATCCCGTTGCGCGGCAGCGTGAACGACAGGTCGTCGATCAGCACTCGCCCGTCGTAGCCCTTCTTGAGGTTGTTGACCTCGATCACGGTGCTGCCAAGGCGCGGGCCCGGCGGGATCTGGATCTCGTCGAAGTCGAGCTTGCGGGTGCGGTCGGCCTCGGCGGCCATCTCCTCGTACCGGGTCAGCCGGGCCTTGGACTTGACCGCTCGCGCCTTGGCGTTGGACCGGACCCACTCGAGCTCGGCGACCAGGCGCTTGGCCAGCTTGGCGTCCTTCTTGCCCTGCACGGTGAGGCGTTCGGCCTTCTTCTGCAGATAGGTCGAGTAGTTGCCCTCGTAGGGGTAGAGGCGACCACGGTCGATCTCGGCGATCCACTGGGCGACGTGATCGAGGAAGTACCGGTCGTGCGTCACGGCCAGCACGGCGCCGTGGTAAGCCGCAAGGTGCTGCTCGAGCCAGAGCACGCTCTCAGCGTCAAGGTGGTTGGTGGGCTCGTCGAGCAGCAGGAGGTCGGGCTTCTGAAGCAGCAGCTTGCACAGCGCCACCCGGCGACGCTCGCCACCGGAGAGCACCGAGACGTCAGCGTCCGGGGGCGGGCAGCGCAGGGCATCCATCGCCTGCTCGAGCTGGGAGTCCAGGTCCCACGCGTCGGCCGCGTCGATCTTCTCCTGGAGCTGGCCCATCTCCTCCATCAGCGTGTCGAAGTCGGCGTCCGGCTCGGCCATCTCGGCCGAGATGGCGTTGAACCGGTCGACATCGGCCTTGATCTGGCCCAGGCCCTCCTCGACGTTGCCCAGGACGGTCTTGTCCTCGTTCAGCGTCGGCTCCTGCATCAGGATGCCCACGGAGTAGCCCGGCGACAGCCGCGCCTCACCGTTGGACGGGTGATCAAGCCCGGCCATGATCTTGAGGATCGTCGACTTGCCGGCGCCGTTGGGACCGACGACGCCGATCTTGGCGCCGGGGTAGAACGACATCGTCACGTCGTCGAGGATGACCTTGTCGCCGTGAGCCTTGCGCGCTTTGGTCATGGTGTAAATGAACTCAGCCATGAGCGTCAGGTTATCCGCCGGAAGCGGCTGAACCCTAACTCGCGCTCCGACGCACCCGCTCTGGCCGCGTCTGTGGCGGAGACTCGGCGCCGACGGAGGAGCCTCACCCCGGCGGGCAGCCGGCCGCGCTGCCGGGTGATCCGCGACTGACCGGTCCAAGAGCGACCTTGGACCGGTCAGTCACAACCTGGCCGCCGCATACCGTCTAGCGGCTGCCAGCGCCCACCGTCTCGTACGCGTCGGTGTCGGCGGCGGACACATCGATGTTCCCGCCTGATGGGTCGGTGAAGCCCTGCGTGAGTAGCTCGTGGTCTTCCCCGTAAGCATCGCCATCGAGCATCGCCGCATCGTGGTCCAGCTGGTCAGCCGCGTCCTGGACCTCGGGATCGGCCATCCGGTCATTCTGGTTCAGCTGAGGCTTGGCCACCTTCGTGAATGTCGTCTGACCCCGTGTCAGGTCGTGGCCGACGTTGTAGGCGTCGATCTCCACCGTGGTCCCGCTCCTGTCCCCGTTGACCCACTGGTTGATCCGCATCCGCCCGTAGACGATGACCGGCTCGCCCTTCCTCAGCGAGTTCGACAGGTTCACCCCCAGGGCCCGGAAGGCCGTCACGTTCACGAAGTTGGTCCCTGCGTCGATGTACTCACCTGTCTTGAAGTCCACCCGGCGCACGTTCGACGCCACCCGGAACGTCACGAAGGGCACGTTCGCCCTCGTCGCACGCACTACCGGGTCGCCGACCACATTGCCGCTGACCGTCACGTAGGTCTCGTTCATCGTCATCACCTCATCGCTTCCATCGTTGACTCGCCGCAACCGGCGAGAACTCCACAATGGGTATGTCGGCCGGCAGGAAGCGTCCATAACCGCGCGCCTGTGGACGGCGGGACCACGGGGTGAAGAGTTGTGGACAACCCTGCCTGGGTTGGGTTCAGGCGCGGTGGCGGGACAGTGCGAGGTCGAGGTGCTGGCGCGTCATCCGGTGTCGGTCGAGGATCTCCTGGACCGGGGCGACGAGGAGGTCGCGCGCGACCTCCTCCACCGACTCGCGCAGACGGCCAGCCACCAGGGCCTTGCGTCTCCTTGCGCCGACCCGGCCCATGGCCCCTGTCAGCAGAGATACCAGGAAGCCGGCCAGCAAGCCCCCAAGGAACAGCAGAGTCGGGTAGGGCAGCGGCCCGAGGCTCGGAGTCGCAACCGCCGACAGCTGCAGCCATCCGAGCACCATCAGGACGATGAGCCAGCTCAGGCCGACAGCCGCGGTCATCGCCAGGACGAACTGCAGAAACCCGAAGACAGTCCACCAGAAGGGATCCCGCGCGCGCAGCGAGGTGCCCACGACCGCCTGGTCCAACGCGTCACCGAGGTCTTCGCCCGGTGGCATGGCGGCGTCGGTGACCGCATCGGTCCACACCTGCGGCAGCGGCCGGCCGGCCCGGTCTCCGAGCTCGCGGGTGGCCAGGGCCACCGCCGAGCGTGCTGCCGGCGTGGCGGGCGGCAGGGACGACCTGCCGAGCACCGAGCGCACATCGGACTGCGAGATCGCTGCGGAGATGCCGGACTGGTCCTTGCCCAGACCGAGCCGCTTGAGCGGCTCCGGGCGCAGTGCTCTCGCCCACCGGGTGACCGGCCAGCCGGTGGAGACCGCGGACTCGCGCCAGAAGTCGCGTTCGACGGCGTCGAGGATGACCGGGATGCCGGCCGCCCGGGACAGAGCATCGACCAGACTCGTGTCCGCAGAATCATCGAGGCCAGGTTCGGAGTCGGCAACACCTACGCGCAGTACCTTCGCCGCAGAACGCACATCGGAGTCGAGACGCCGGACGGCCGCGTGGTGACCGGCCACGACCGCGCTCATCCGACGACGCAGGTCATCCACCCCGAGGCCGTCCCTGACCGAGGTGGCGATCACCTCCGGGTCGACGAGACCATCTGCCCCGAGCAGCCTCTTGAGGTCACTGCGACAGGCGTCGAGCGCCTCAGGGGTCAGCCAGTCAGCCTGGTTCAGGACCGTGATGGTGACGGCGTCATGGGCGGAGAGCCTGGCGATGTAGTCCTCGTGCAGGCGCGCGTCGGCATACTTCTGGGGGTCAGTGACCCAGATGAAGACGTCAACCAGGTCAAGCACCCGGTCGGCCTCGACCCGATGGGCGGTCGCCTGCGAGTCAAAGTCGGGCAGATCCAGCAGGACCAGGCCCTCGAGCTCCGATCCGGGCGAGGGTTCGGGCTCGGTCTCGGGCTCGGTCTCGAGCCGTGGCTGAGTCTCCGACAGTGGCTCGGGCTCCTGCTCGGTTTCCAGCTGCGGCTGGGCCTCAGGCGCGGTTTCGGTTTCGAGCTGCGGCTGCGGCTGGGACTCCAGCTCCGGCTGACGTTCCGGTTCCGGCTCCGGCTGCGACTCGGATTCGGGCCGGTGCTGAGCCTGGAGCTGCGGGGCTGCGCCGGACCTGCCGGCTGATTCGGACTCGGAGACCACGGTCACGGCCACGGAGGCTGTCTCAGCCACCAGGTGACGTGTCCCGACCATGAGCCAGTCGAGCAGAGCCGATGACGGCTCGCTCCCCCAGACCGCCGCGCTCGGCTGCGAGGTGGTCGGTCGACGGGCCCCGACCTGGGCCACCTCGGCTCCCGCCAGGAGGTTGAACAGGCTGGACTTGCCGCTGCCGGTGGCCCCGGCGAGAGCGACCACTGTCCGTCCGCCGGCGATCGAGGTGCGCGCAACGGTCTTGGCGATGACAGCCGCTGCCTGGGCCACACCACCAGCGGGCAGGCAGCCGGCGCCGGACTCCAGAGCTGACGCCAGCGCGGTGGCCCTTGCCTGGACCGACTCAGCCGACACCTCGCCCAGACCGGTCACAGCGCCCGCCGCCTTCGCATTCTTCGCAGCCGCCCGGGCTCTCGCTCTGCCCGGGCTCATCGTGCGGCCTCGAAAGCCGCCGAGGCGTCCTTCACCCGGCCGGACTGCCCGGGACTGACCTGGACGGCGGAAACGGCGGCATGCAGGCGCGCCTGATCAGCGGCATACAGCTCCCGGGCCCTGTCCATCAGCTTGCGCCGAGCCTGGGCAGCGAGGGTACGAACGGCCTGGTCTCCGAAGATGGCCTCCAGGATGCGCTGGGCGAGGACGGCCGAACCGCCCGCGATGCCCACCTCGCCACCGGTGATCCCGCCAGTCTGGCTGAACACCAGAAGCATGAGGATCACGCCGACACCGTTGACACCAAAGGAGAACACCCGCGCGGTCGTGCGCCGGTCACTGGCCTCGGCGCGGACCAGGTCGAGAACCTCGCCCTGCCAGTCACGCACCAGCCGCTCGACCTTCCCCGCACTTCCTGGCGAGGGTTCGGCCAGCTCAGGGTTCGCCGCCGCCAGTGCAGGGCCCCCGGGCAGCTGACGCCACCGGCGCAGAACGGTCGCCGAGGCCCCGCGCGCCTGAGCAGTCAGGAGCTCGGCGACCCCCGACTGCAGCGCCTCCCCCAGACCCGAGGTGGGCGGGGAGTTGCCTTTGACAGCAGCGGATATCCGATCGCGCAGGCGCGAGATCCCGGCCTCCACCTGACGCAGGAACTGCCCGGTTCCGACGAACTCCTGCCAGCGGGCCAGGACCTCTCCGCGCAACAGCGTCCCGTCCGTCATGGCGTGCTCCACCGACTTCATCGCCTCGCGGTAGGCAGCCTTCACCTCGTGGTGCAACGCCGTCGTGGCTGCCTCCTGTTCGGCAGACGCGTCCGACAGGGTGAGCACTGCCCCAGGGATCGACTTCAGCGCGCCGTCGAGCGTCCGTCGTACCACGATCGAACGCGCTTTGCTGTCACGTGCGAGAGCCGATAGCCAGGAACGCAGCCGCGCGATCTCGCGCTCCGAGAGCAGACCCTGGGCAGTCACCCTGGTCTCGGCGACGGTGAAGATCGGCGCACTGCCCAGCCCCTGCTCGCGCAGCATGGACGCCAGGTGGGTGCGGATCTCCTCCATGACCTCCGGCGGCACCCGGTCCAGAACGATCGCCACGGAGGTGCCGTGCTCAGAAGCCCGGCGCAGGAAGTCCCAGGGAACGGCATCGGCATAGCGGGCCGCGGTCGTGACGAAGAGCCACAGGTCGGCGGCCAGGAACAGCTGACTGGCGAGATCGCGGTTCTCGTGGACCACGGAGTCGATGTCCGGGGCATCGAGCAGGGCCAGGCCGGCGGGCAGCGTCTGGGAGGAGATGAGGCGAACCGCGCCGTGACCGGGGGTCGTCCCGCCCGGGACGCCCTCGCCGCCGTCGGCCCCGGTGATGCGGGCCAGGCCAGGCAGGATCCGGGTCCCGGTGAACCAGCTCTCGTCGTGCGGGTGGTGCACCAGAACGGGCAGCCGGGTGGTCGGACGGAGCACGCCGCCCTGGCTGACCACGGAGCCGACCAGTGAGTTGACCAGCGTGGACTTGCCTGCCCCGGTCGATCCGCCGACCACCGTGAGCAGCGGCGCGTCCAGCGACCTCAGGCGCGGGATGACGTAGTCGTCGAGCTGCTTGAGCAGGGCCGACTGGGCTGACAGCGCTGTGTCGACCCCGGGGATGTCCAGAGGGAATGTGGCATCGTGAACATGGCTCCTGAGCTGCTCAACAGCACTCAGAAGCCCCTTGCCATCAACCCCGACCGTCACAAGCCGCAAGCCTGCCCTTCCCTCATACCCGCAACTCAACCCCCAAGCGGGTCAAGAACGTGAACTTGTCCGGCGTGGCCGATGTGATCAACAATACCCAACGCTCACAGGTATGCCGCCTGCTCCCCTACAATTCACGCGTTGCCCTCGCCAGCCGCGGGCAGATGCCCCCGTAGCTCAGATGGATAGAGCAAGAGCCTTCTAATCTCTAGGTCGCAGGTTCGAGTCCTGCCGGGGGCGCAGGGAGTTGCCCGCGCACTGGTGCTGCCGCCCTCTAAGGTGGGTGGGTGGCCCAGAACAGCAACCGACGCGCGACCAATGACCGGATCGTCTGGATCGACTGCGAGATGACCGGTCTCAACCTGACCACCGACGCCCTGATCGAGGTGGCAGCACTGGTGACGGACTACGGGCTGAACCAGCTCGGCGACGGCATCGACCTGGTCATCAAACCTCCGGCCGAGGCGCTTAACCAGATGGACGACTTCGTCCGGGACATGCACACCTCAAGCGGTCTGCTCGAGGAGTTGGCCGCCGGCATCACGATGGCAGAGGCCGAGGAACACGTACTGGCGTACGTCCGCGAGTGGGCCCCGGAGGCCGGGAAGGCACCTCTGGGAGGCAACACGGTAGGAACGGACCGCGGGTTCCTGGCACGCGACATGCCCGGGCTTGAGTCCCATCTGCACTATCGGATCATCGACGTCTCCTCCATCAAGGAGCTGGCGCTGCGGTGGTTCCCGCGAGCCTTCTTCAACTCCCCCAAGAAGGCTGGCGGCCACCGGGCGCTGGCCGACATCCGCGAGAGCATCGCCGAGCTTCGCTACTACCGGGAGGCGATCTTCGTGGCGCCGCCAGGTCCGGACTCCGAGACCGCAAAGGCGATCGCGGCCCGCCACAAGGTCGAGCCGACGAGCACCTGATCCGCCATCTCGCGGTCTGTCGTCGACCGACGAACCCGTGAGGTGTACCTGCCCCCCATGGTCCGCACTCAGTACGAAAGCAGGTAGCATAAGCGCCGCTGAGAATGCGGCCGCCATCATGGTGGTCGCTTAGCATGGTGGGTGTAGCTCAGCTGGTAGAGCGCCGCCTTGTGGTGGCGGATGTCGCGGGTTCAAGTCCCGTCACTCACCCCAAGTGAACGGGCCCCTGGCCTGCGGAAACGCAGACCAGGGGCCCTTTCGTTGCCCCATTTGCCCCCTCGTTGCGGGCCGTTTGGGTCTGTCGTGCGCCCATTCCCGATTCAGGTTCGGGGAGTAGCTACCGCGCCTCCTCACTTCACATGGGTCAACGAAACCGCTCGTGGGGCGGCATCCATCAGGCGTGCAAGGACTCCGCCCAAAGCGGCGATGCGGCCTGCGTGGTCAGCCCTGCTCAGCTGCTGCTCCTCAGTGGCGGCCTCACTGATTGCGGCAGCGTCGTCGAGCGCAAGACCGACTCGCCCAAGGGTGTCACTATGCTGGCGGCGCAGTTGCGCTACAGCCGTGCGCACGCTCTCTTGCAGCCGCTGCTGCAGGTCGGCACGAGCCCTTCCGACCTGTCGGTCGGCCAGCTGCGGGATCTCGTCGAGCAGCCGTGTTCGAGCGCCGTTTTGCCCGCCTGGCAGAGCTTTGCGGGCAGCGTCGGGCAGTGGCAGCCCAAACCCGACACGGGGATCGAAGTCGTACCAGAACCGACGGCCGGGACGCAGCAGCCCGCCGTCCGAGTGGGCAGCGAGGTCGATGTCGCGCAGTTCACTGGCGGCGGTGCGCAAGTCGGTCAACTGGGCTGCAAATCTGCTGCCGCGACGTGGGTCGTCGAAGCTCTGGCTACGAACCCATCCGCCACCAGCCGTGCCAGCCATCGGCAAAGTCCGGCTCCCACGCCGCCGTATAGACGCGGTGGTCTGTTCCGATGACGAAGATGTCGAGCTTGTCGCTACTTCGGGAAACGGCCGTCACCGGCGCACCCGGAGCGGCTTGGCCGCCTTTGATGTGCCACCAACCGTGCCAGCCATCGACGTAGTCCGGCTCC
>DASVKO010000072.1:0-5470 GCA_036385355.1 Dermatophilaceae bacterium | reverse complement strand
TCGACGACCCGGTTCATCGCGTCCGCGGTGCCGGAGCCCTCCCCGAACTGCTCCTTGCGACGCCAGAGGATCTCGTCGGGGATCCAGCCGTTGAACGCCTCGCGGAGCAGCCGCTTCTCCTGGCCGTCCTCGCCGAGAAGCTTCCAGCCGATCTGGATCCGCTGGGCGACGGCGAGCATGTCGCGGGACAGGAACGGCACGCGGGCCTCAAGGCCGTGCGCCATGGTGACCCGGTCGCAGCGCTGCAGGTTGAGGTGATGCAGGGCCGAGACGCCGTCGACGAGCGCGTCGCGAAGCGACTCCTCGTCGAGTTCGCGCAGGTGATGGTAGCCCGCGAACAGCTCGTCCGCGCCCTCGCCAGTGAGCACCACCTTGACGTGCCGGGCGGCCATCTCGGAGAGCAGGTAGTTGGGGACCGCGCTGCGGATCAGCGATGGCTCGTAGGACTCGGTCGCGGCCACCACGGTCGGCAGCACTGCGACCACGTCCTCGTCGGTGTAGACAACCTCGTGGTGCTCAAGGCCCAGGGCGTCCGCGACGATCCGTGCGGCGAGCAGGTCGCTGCTGCCAGGCATTCCGGCGGCGAAGGAGTGGACAGCTTCCCCGGACTGAGACTCCTTGGCCATGATCGCCGCGATAACGCTGGAGTCGAGGCCGCCGGACAGGAACACCCCGACGGGCACATCGCCCATCATCCGCTCACGCACGGCAGTCACCAGCGTCTCGCGGACGGCGTCCTGCGCGACTTCCCTCGTCGGGTAGTCCGCGCCGGCCGGCTCCGCGCCACCCAGCGGGTCGTCGTGCAGGTCGACGTAGCACCGCAAGCCGTCCCGCGGGGTCCAGAAATGCCCGGGTGGGAACTCCTCAACATACGGCCGCACGTGCGGCGGGAAGGCATTCAACTCGGAGGCGACCAGCAGCCGCTCATCGTGGAGCGCCCAGTAAAGCGGCTTGACCCCGAGCGGGTCGCGGCCCAGCCAGATGTTGCCGTCCTCCTCGGCGACACAGAACGCCCACATGCCCCGCATGTCGTGGATGCCATCTGTACCCAACTCACCCAGCACGTGCAGCACGATCTCGGAGTCCGAGTTGGTCCGGAACGGCCCGTGGAGCCGGTCCCGGAGCTCCTGGTGGTTATAGATCTCGCCGTTGACGACCGCCCAGCGCCTTCCGGTGTCGTCGGCGAGCGGCTGCCCCCCACCGGACAGGTCAACGATCGAGAGCCGGGTGTGGCCGAGCCACGTGCAGCCCACCTGCCGCGTGCCGTGCCCGTCGGGGCCACGGTGGTGTAGCCGGGAGAGCATGTCCTCGCCGAGTGCGGCGCCTGCCGAGAGGCGCTCGGTCGAGGGTCGGAGGGAGAGATCGTGGACGCTTGCAATACCACACATGGGCTCCATTGTCCCACGCCCATGGCATCGCTACTGCCGTCGTCCATCCGCACGCTGTTCGCCGTCGACGGCAACTCGACCGGCGACGGTACGGTGCGAAGCAGACAATCACGTGCACACCAGCGGACGCCCCGGACATTCCTTTGGTCTTGGCACCAGCCGTCTGCCTCGAACATCGAAACGCTTCTTGTTGGACGGGTCGACCATGGCGGCTCCGACGGGGCTGGCGCGGCGTCCGTCGAAGAGGAGTCGGGCTGTGCGAGTGGAGGAGCCGAAGTTCTCAGCTGCGTGGTTGCACATGATCTTGGACATGTCGGTCGCCGTGCCGGCGGTGGCGACACCGGCCAGGTCGAGCAGGCACAGCCCGTGCCTGCTCGACCACCGCGCGCGGTAGGTCCTCATACCGGAGATCTGCGATGAACGATCTGGCGTCGGTTCTCATCGTGGTGCCGCGTTCCGGTATGCGCCCCTTACTTACCGATGAGTCCCTTTGCTTGCAGCCAGGCCTGGGCCACCTTGGCGGGCTGCATGCCTTGGATGTCGACCTGCGCGTTGAGGTTCTGCATGGTGGTGTCGTCCAGGGCCGAGGAGATGGGGGCGAGGACCTTGGCGACGTCGGGGTGGGCGTCGTCGACCGATTTGCGGATGTTGATGGCCGGGTTGTAGACGGGGAAGAAGTGCTTGTCGTCCGCGAGCACGGTCAGGCCAAGGCCCTTGATGCGGCCGTCGGTGGTGAACACTTCTCCAAAGTTGCAGGGGCTGCTCTTGGCGATGCTGTTGTAGATGGCGCCCTCGGCCAGGGACGCGATGTTGTTGGAGGGCACGGTGAACCCGTAGGCCTTTTCCAGCCCGGGCAGGCCGTCGTTGCGGGCCGTGAACTCGCTGGCGACACACAGGGAAGCCTTGTTGGGATCGCTTTGGGCCAGCTTGGCGTAGTCGGAGAGCGTCTTGATGTTGAGCTGTTGGGCGACGGCTGTCTTGGCGGCCAGTGCGTAGGTGTTGTTGAACGGCGCGGGTTTCAACCACAGGATCTGGTTTTTGGTCAGGTCCTCGTCGGCGACGGCCTGGTACTGCTTGGCCGGGTCGGTCAGGGGTGTGGTGTGGTGCAGGTAACTGATCCACGCGGTGCCGGTGTACTCCCAGTACAGGTCGATGCGGCCGGAGGTTAAGGCAGCTCGAACGGTGTTGCTTCCGGACAGTCCGCACTTCTCATTCACCGTGGCGCCCGCCGAGCGCAACGCCAGGATCGCGATCTGGCAGAGAACCTCCTGCTCGGTGAACTCCTTGGAGCCGACGGTGAGCGTGGCGCCTTTGAGGGACGCCGTTGTGGCGAGGCTTCCTGCCTTTGTGGTCTCCTGGTTTCCGATCGAACAGCCGCTGGCTGCCAGCGCGATGGTGATGACCGCTGCGATGGCGGTGGCACCACGATTGACGTGCTTGGACATGGAGCTGCTCCTTTTGGTTGATTTCGAGCGGGGGTTAGAGGCCGCGGTTAGAGGCCGCGGGGTCGAAGGACGAGTTCGGCCAGTCCGGCCAACCAGTCGATGGTGAGTGCGAGTACGGCCGTAAGGACACTGCCGGTCAGCAGGATGGGGATGCGGTCGAGGGTGATTCCGATGTCGATCAATGAGCCGAGCCCGCCGGCGTTGGTGAAGGTGGCCAAGGTGGCGGTTCCGACATTGAGAATGAGGGCGACGCGGATGCCGGCGAGCATGACTGGCGTGGCCAGTGGCAGTTCAACGCGCCAGAGGACAGCCATCTTGCTCAGGCCCATTCCGCGGCCGGCGTCGATCAGGAAGCGGTCGACGCCGTCCAGCCCGACGATGGTGTTTCGTAGCACCGGGAGAATGGAGTAGAGCAGGAGCGCGATGATGGCTTTCTGGAAGCCGATTCCGACGGTGACGGCTAGCAGTACCAGGACCCCGATGGAGGGGATGGCTTGGCCGATGTTGGCCAAGGCGAGGAGAGGCGGAGAGATCCGGCGCAGCCCCGGACGGGTGAGGAGCACTCCCAGTGGGAGCGCAATCAACAGAACGGCCACGGTTGAGACGGCAACGAGGTCCACATGCTCGAGCAACCGTTCCGTGATGACCTGGCGGTTGATCGAGCGACGTTCGATGTCGTCCAGGTTTTGGCGGCTCAGGTAAAGGAACAGGGCGACGCACGCTCCCAGGAGCAAGGCCGGGGTGATGAGCACCTCCGAGGCCCAGCGGCCGTGCCGGGCACCGCCGGGTCCCTGCTGAGGCCGAGGCACAGACTCGCGCTCCTGCAACGCGGTCATGGCCATCAGAGGCCACCAGCGATCGAAGGCGACGGTGAGCTTACGGTGGACTGGTCGTGGGCCTTGGGACCGGTTCGACGGATAACTGTGCGCCAGGGCAGCTGGCCGATGACGCGGCCTTGCGAGTCGGTGACCACAGCGGTGTCGTCCCGTGCTCGCAGCATGGCGTCGAGGGCGTCGTACAGGGTCTGGTCGCCGCGGACCACGGCGAGGTTGCCAGCGTCAGGGGAGGCCTCGGCCCACCGTTGCGGTCTGCCTTGGTCGTCCACGATGAGGGCCCGACCGAGCTCAGCGCTGTCAGCCGTCGCGTGGGTGCTGTGCGCGGCGATGCTCACCTGCTGCAGTGCCAGGGTGTCGATTCGTTCGAGCCCGAGCCCTCGAACCGCGGCTCCGGAGCCGATGAAAGAGGCGACGAAGTCGTCGGCGGGCTTGGTGAGGATCCGGGCCGGGGTGTCGAGCTGGGCCACTTTGCCGTTGTCATCGAAGATGGCGATTCGATCACCCAGTTTGACTGCTTCCTGGATGTCATGGGTGACGAACACGATGGTCTTGCGGATGCGCTCCTGCAGTCTGAGGAACTCATCTTGTAACCGGTCGCGGGTGATGGGGTCGATGGCCCCGAACGGTTCGTCCATCAGCATGACCGGGGGGTCGGCGGCCAATGCGCGGGCGACGCCGACGCGTTGTTGCTGCCCCCCGGAGAGCTGCTTGGGGTAACGGCTGCGGTAGGTCTGGGAGTCTAGGCCAACCAGGTTGAGCAGCTCATCGACGCGGTTGCGGATGCGGGCCTTGCCCCATCCGAGGGTGTGTGGGATGAGCCCGATGTTGTCCGCGATGGTCATGTGCGGAAATAGGCCGACCTGTTGGATGACGTAGCCGATGCGTCGACGCAGGTGGTCGGGGTCGACTTTGGTGACGTCCTCGCCGTCGAGGAAGATCCGCCCGGAGGTGGGCTCGATGAGCCGGTTGATCAGGCGAATGGTGGTGGTCTTCCCGCATCCGGAGGGCCCGACCAGGACCATGATCTCGCCGGCGTTGATGTCCAAGGACAGGTCACGGATGGCCTCTTTGGCGTATCCTGGATAGGACTTGGTGACGGCGTCCAGTCGGATCATGGGCTGGTCGGTGGTGGTGATGTCGGTGTCAGTCACGGATGCCTCGCGAGGTTGTCAGTCTGGTCAGCCCGACGAAAAACAGGTCTAGGGCCAGGGCTAGTAATGCGACTCCGAGCACGCCGGCGAGCGTGTCGTTAAGCGCGTTGGCTCCGCCGATGCGTGCCAAGCCGTTGAAGATCAGCTGGCCGAGTCCTGGGCCGCTGACCGCTGCGGCGATCGCGGCGATGGCGACGTTCATGATGGTGGCGACTCGGATGCCGGTCAGCAGCACCGGCCACGCCAGCGGTAGGCGGATTTTGAGCAGCCGGCGACGGTAGTCCAGTCCCATGCCTCGAGCAGCGTCCTCGATCTCTGGTGGCACGGACTCCAGGCCGGTCAGCGTGTTACGCAGGATGGGGAAGATCGCGTACAGAGTCAGGGCGGTGATGGTGGGGGCGTTGCCCAGCCCGAGGGGTGGGATGAGCAGACCGAACAGGGCGAACGAGGGGATGGTGAGCATGGTGCCTGTTACGGCTAGTGCAAGCCGGCTGGCGGTGGAGTGGCCTTCGATGGCTACTCCCACCGCCAGCCCGATGACGGTCGCGATACCGACCGCGATCAGGACCACCTGGGCGTGTTGGACGACCAGGGGGACGATGTCCGGCCACCGCTGGGAGAGGTAATCAATGAAGTTCATGGCACCTTCC
>DASVKO010000071.1:0-5927 GCA_036385355.1 Dermatophilaceae bacterium | reverse complement strand
GGTGAGCGGCTTCTATGCCTTCCACGGTCGTTTCGGGGCTGGGCCGGTGCTCAATCCGGTGCCGGTGTCGCGGGAACGTCGGCAGGTGCTCGCGCACCGTTCTCCGTTGGAGGCCGCGCCGGTATTCCGCCGGGGCAGGCTGCGGCAGAAGGTGCCCGCGCAGGCACCGAGGTCGATCCCTGACCAACTGTGGGACAAGTTGTCTGCCGTAATGGGCTGTGACCGGGACCGGGCACTGCTGGAGTTCTATGTCTCCTCCGGGGCCAGGGCGAGTGAGCTGTTGGGGGTTTGTCTGGACGACATCGACTGGCCGGGCCAGTTGATCTATGTGGTCAGTAAGGGCACGCGCATCCGACAGCCGGTGCCGGCGTCCCCGAACGCGTTCCGCTATCTGGGCAGATATCTGGCTGCCGTGGGGTTGCCGACACAAGGCCAGCCCGTCTGGCGCGCCCGCGGCGGTGCTGCGAGGCCGCTGACGTATTGGGCGATGCGGCGCGTTCTGCAGAGAGCCAACGACAAGCTCGGCACGAACTGGACCTTGCACGACGCCCGACACACGGCCGCGACCAGGATGGCCGGCGACGACCGGCTCACCCTCGCCGAAGTACAGACAATCTTGCGGCATGCGCATCTGGACACTACCGGCCGATACCTCACTGCACGGGTGGAGGACTTGCACGACAAGCTCCAGGAGCATTACACCCGGCCTCGGCCTCAGCGGACGTTCGCTGCCGGCTATGACCCTGACGACATCATGGCGGTGTTCGGTGGCTGAGCTGGTTGCCCCGACCCGGCCGAGCAAGAAGGGCATCAGTCGTTTCGTCAGCGTGAACGCTGCCCCGGCCCCGTCCCCGGCGCTCCCGCCGCGGCCTCATGGTGATCTGACACGGGCGGGCGTGGAGGAGATAGCGCGGGTGGTCCGCGCGACTTGGCCGACCCAGTCAGCGGCCAACCGGTGGAACCGAAGTCGCGGCGCCCGGGACCTGCTTCACCATCTGAGCGACTTCGGGGGCCAGACGTGGCAGGAGCGGTGGCAGGCCAGCGGGTTCAATGATCCCGGCCACCGCGTTACTGTCCTGCGATCGAGGCCGAGGGAGAAGAGCCAGATCGGGGTCGGCGCTGCCTGCCTGTTCAGCCTTCGGATCATCCAGCCGTCGCTGGAAGCTTTCCGGTCGAACACGTTCCTCAACTATGGGCAGCGTTTCCTCGCCGCCCAGGAGGATCCGCTGTTGGAGAAGTTCTGGGCCGAGGTCCAGGACATGCCGGTAAACCCGATCCACCACGGGGGCGCGCTGTTCGATGTCACGGTCGCCTTGACCACCCAGGGCATCGCGCTGGCCGATCTTACCCCCGGGGCGTTCCTGCACTATGCGTGGGAGTGCCGCCGCCACGGGCTGGTGTTGGGGGCGCGTGGTGCCGGCAGCAGGTTCCCGGGGCACCTGGCCTGGCAGGTACTCCACACGCTGGGTCATTTCCCTTCCCGCGGGCCCGCGACGTTGAAAGCGGCGGTGTTGAACGGGCGGTCCACGGTGGCAGAGCTGGTTGACCGGTACCAGATCCGTCATGCCGGTGTCCGGCAGCTGCTCATCACCTACCTGGAACGACGCAAACCCGAGCTGGACTACTCGACGCTGGACAACCTGGCCCGGCACCTGGCCGGCAATTTCTGGGCGATGATCGAGCAGCTGGCTCCCGACCAGCCTGACCTGCGCATCGACGTCGGGCTCTACCAACGGTGGCGCGACCAGGCCGGGATCCGCGCCGACGGCAAGGACCGCCGCGACTTCGACCCCATCCTGAGAGCGATCAGGGCCTTCTACGCCGATCTGCAGGCGTGGGCACCCGCCGAACCCGAGCAGTGGGCGATCTGGGTGGCGCCGTGTCCGGTGTCCAACGCGGACGTGCGTGGCTACGGGATCCGTAAACGGCGGGTCAAGGAGCGCATGGACGACCGAACCCGCCAACGCCAACCACTGCTGAGCACCCTCGTGGAACATATGGAGAACCGGTACGTCCACCTGCGCGATCTGCTCGAGCACGCCGCCGCCGCGGTGGGTGGAGGAACCGTCACCGTCGACGGCCGCACCTACCAGCGTCTGTGGAGCCGCCATGATGAACGACGCGTCAGGCTCGCAGGACCGGCGAACGTGAGGGTCCTCGACCCGGACACCGGCAAACGGATCAACGTCACGCTGAGCGAGGACGCCGCCTTCTGGGAGTGGGCGGTCGTGGAGGTTCTACGACACTCGGGGGTTCGCATCGAAGAAGCTCTCGAACTGACCCATCTCAGCATCCGGCAGTACCAGCGGCCGGGCGGCGAAGTCATCGCACTGCTCGTGGTCGCCCCGTCCAAGAGCGATCGGGAACGCGTCATCCCCATGTCCGCCGAGCTGTTCGCCGTCGTGGCGGCCATCATCCGCCGTCTGACCGCCGACGGCCAGACCGTCCCGCTGCTGCCCCGCTACGACCCGAAGGAGCGGGGCAGCAGCCCACCGATGCCGTTCCTGTTCCAACGCAAGATCGGCACCAAGCATGAGGTCATCTCCGACACCACCGTCGTGAACATGCTGAAACGCCGGTGTGGTGAGCTCGCCGCCCGCCACCCGGGCTTTCACACCGCGAGCTTCACCCCGCACGACTTCCGCAGGTTGCTGGCCACCGATCTGGTGAACAGCGGCCTACCGATCCACATCGGCGCCGCTCTACTCGGGCATTTGAATCTTGAAACAACTCGGGGTTACGTCGCAGTGTTCAACGAAGACGTCGTCCGCCACTACCAGGGGTTCATCGACCGTCGTCGCCAAGCCCGGCCCGCCGATGAGTACCGGCCGGTCACCGAACCGGAGTGGCTCGGGTTCCAGGAGCACTTCGACCAGCGCAAAGTCGAGTTGGGAGGCTGCGCCCGGCCCTACGGGACCGGTTGCCAGCACGAGCATTCGTGCCTGCGTTGCCCCATGCTCACCATCAATCCGAAGATGGTGGCTCGCCTCGATGAGATAGAGGACGATCTCCAGACCCGTCGAAGCCGAGCCGCGCACGAGGGCTGGCTGGGGGAAGTGGAGGGCCTCGACCTGACCCTCACCTTCCTGCGGCAGAAACGCGAACAGACCCGGCGACTGACCCGCGCCGCGCCGATCGAGCTTGGCCTGCCCGGCGTCCAACCCCACTCGATCACCGTCACAGACGACCCGGGCAACCACTCCCGCAACGGCGGCACCGACCCGGCCCGCCTTTACCCTCACCACGACTCGCGTGACGATGACGGCGAGGCGACGCAGTGAGCGCCGGCCAACCCGGCCCCAGCGTGTGTCAGGTGTGCGACTCGGTGTTGCCTGCACGCCCCGGACGCGGCCGAGGCCGCCAATACTGCAGCAGGGCATGCCAACAAACCGCCTACCGCGCACGGCGAACCCCCCAGACCGATCCGCAGGCCCGGCTCGATGACCTTCGATCCGCGGTCGACAACTGCTGGACCCCACTCCAACGGGGCGACATGGCCTCCGTGGCCGAGCAGCCGATATGGCCGCCCGGGCCGCCCGCGTCCTGGCCAACGCCGCCCGTCAATCCATCACACCCGAACCAGTGACGCCATCCCACCAGCGGCAGACCACACCCGAGCACGAGACCCGGCCATCTACGAGAACCAGAACCATCACGCCGGTCCCTGTGACGCAGACCCCGCTCCACCTGACCGAAACCCAGGTCCCGCCCCCGCCGCGACGACCGGTCCTCGACCTGGGCGACGGCTACGAGCTGCAGCCGCCGGCGGATCGGGGGTCGACCCGCTGGTCGCTGCTCCACCGCGGCCAGCACATCGGCCACATCGAACGCACCAGCACCTGGACCGGGCGCAGCCCACGCTGGCGGGCCCATTCACCGACCGGCCGACCGATCACCGCCGCCACCACAGCCGCAGCCGACGGCACCTACCGCACCAAGCGCGACGCAATGGTCCAGGTCGCCCTGGAACACAAACGTTTCACCGAACGCCAGCGGCCAAACACGCCAGGCCACGGACGGTGAGAACCCACCCACGCCACCGGGGAAAGCATCACACCCAGACCCCGTGACGGAAAACGCCCGCCACACCTTGCCCACGATCGGACAACGGACACCACCCGGGAGGACACCTACCAGTTGACAAAGTGCAGAGAAGGCACGTCCGGACTCCCGACGGTCAGACCCGCCCCCGCGCCGGCTACCGCCACGAGTTGGTGTTCGTCCGCGCCTTCTACCAGGACATCGCCCGATGGGCTGCCGACGACCCGGCGCGGTGGGGACCGTGGGTGGCACCGTGCCCGATCAAGGCGACCGAGTGCCAGCAGCAGAAGACCAGGCTACGTCGCAAGGCCGCGATGGATCAGCGCACCAGGACCCGGCTACCGGTTCTCCCCGCCCTCCTCCGTGCCGTCGAGGGCCACCGCGACGCCGCCGGAAGACGCCTACAGCTCGCCTGCGACGTCCCCGCCGGCACGAGGTTCACCGCGCACGGTGAGGAATTCCTACGCCACCGCACCGGCGAGTCCGCGCGGGTCTTCGTCACCGACATAGCCACCGGCAAACGGCGCGACCTTTCCCACGAGGAGGACGTGGCGTTCTGGGCCTGGGCGATCGTCGAAGTACTCCGCCACAGTGGCATTCGCATTGAGGAGCTGTTAGAGCTCACCCACCACAGCTTCGTCGCCTACACCCTGCCGACCACCGGCGAGGTCGTGCCCATGTTGCAGGTCGCCCTGTCGAAGACCGATCGAGAACGGCTGCTCCTGGTCTCCCCGGAACTCGGTGAGGTCCTCACCGCGGTCATCTCCCGGGTCCGGGCCGGACAGGCCGCCCTGCCCCTGGTGTCGGCCTATGACGTCTTCGAGCAGGTCTGGAGCCCGCCGATGCCGTTCCTGTTTCAGCGTCGTTACGGCACCGAACAACACGCGCTCACCCGCAGCTTCGTACGCACCTCCCTGATCCGGGCGCTGCAACCGACGGGCCTCACCAACACGAGCAACCAGCCGTTGATGTTCACCCCGCACGACTTCCGACGGCTTTTCGTGACCGATGCCATCCGCACCGGGCTACCTCCGCACATCGCCGCCAAGATCTGCGGTCATCAGGTTCTGGATACCACAATGGGATATGCGGCGATCTACGCTGATGACGTCATCGCCCATCATCGGGCCTTCATCGCCCGTCGCCGGGCGGAACGTCCCAGCGAGGAGTACCGCGACCTCACCCCCGAAGAATGGACCGATTTCCTCGGCCACTTCGAGCTCCGCAAGGTCGCGCTCGGCGTCTGCACCCGCGACTATGGCACCCCCTGCGTCCATGAGCACGCCTGCCTCAGATGCCCGCAGCTTCGACCCGACCCCGCCCAGATGCCCCGCCTGCACGAGATCCACGCCAACCTGCTCGACCGGCTGCGCGAGGCGAAGGGGCACGGCTGGCTGGGCGAGGTGGCCGCGATCGAGGTCAGCGTCGCCGCGGCCGACCACAAACTCGACGCCATGCGGCGGCTGGCCGTCAAGCACAAGACCGTCCAACTCGGCATGCCTGGCCTCCGCCCCTCGGCCGGGCGGTCAAGCTCAGGTGCCTGACGCCTGTCGACTCGGCTGCCCCGCGCCGCGATGGGGAGGTCCGCGATGGTGTCCTGCCGCCATCCGCTCGACCGGCCAAAGCCATCGGCGCCCGGGCGCGACACGCCGGGAGCAACACCGAACAAAGATTCTTTTCGGTCACCTTCTGTGGGCGGCCACCCCAGTGGTCCCGAACGAGGCTTCTATGATCATTTCGGATAAGCCTGCATCTGCTGCCCGATGCTGCGCCCGGACCCCCACCAGCGCCCCCGGCTCGTCGAGATCCGCGACAACCTGCTCGCCCGCATCGCCGAGGCCGAACGGGAAGGCTGGCTCGGCGAGGCCGAAGGGCTGCGGGTCAGC
>DASVKO010000070.1:0-8365 GCA_036385355.1 Dermatophilaceae bacterium | reverse complement strand
GTGCCGGGTCTCAGCGCGCTGATGCGCCAGATCAGTTCCCGGGCGGTGAGTCTCGTCGAGGTCGAGACGCCGACGCCGTCCCCGTTCGCCCGCAGCCTGATGTTCGGCTACGTCGCTCAGTTCCTCTACGAGGGTGACTCGCCCCTGGCCGAGCGGCGCGCCGCAGCACTGTCCCTGGACCCGACGCTTCTGGCCGAGCTGCTCGGACGTGGTGAGGGCGCGGCGCTTCGTGACCTGCTCGACCCCGCGGCTCTGGCACAGACCGAGTCCGAGCTGCAGCGACTGGCGCAGGGACGGCGTTGCCGGGGTCCGGAGGATGTGGCGGACCTGTTGCGGGTGCTGGGCGCCCAGCCGCATCAGGCGATTCTCGATCGCTGCGTCGAGGGATCGAGTGCCAAGGATGTCTCTGCCTGGCTGGTCGATCTCGAGAGCGACCGGCGGCTGATCCGGGTCCGTGTCGGCGGCGAGGAACGCTGGGCCGCCATCGAGGACTCGGGACGCCTGCGAGACGCCCTTGGGGTCGCCCTGCCAGTGGGTGTCCCCCAGGTCTTCCTCGAGTCGGCCCCCGACCCGCTGGGCGATCTGGTCGCCCGCTACGCCCGGACCCATGGCCCCTTCACCGCCCGGGACGTCGCCAGCTGGTTCGGCCTCGGCATGGCGGTCGTGGCCGATGTCCTGCGCCGGCTGGTGGCCGCCGGCCGGGTCGTGGAGGGTGAGCTGCGACCCATCGAGTCCGGTGGCGGGGTCCACGGCAACGACTTCTGCGACGCGGAGGTTCTGCGCACGCTCCGTCGCCGCTCGCTGGCAGCCCTTCGCGCCGAGGTCGAGCCCGTGCCGGCCGTCGACCTCGCCCGATTCCTTCCCGGCTGGCAGGGAGTGGGCACAGGTCTTCGTGGCAGCGAGGGCCTCCTTCGTGCGGTCGAGCAGCTTGCCGGAGCGGTGCTGCCCGCCAGCGCACTGGAGACCCTGGTGCTCCCCAGCCGCGTGGCGTCATACAGCCCGGCGATGCTGGACGAGCTGACAACCAGCGGCGAGGTGATCTGGCGCGGACACTCCTCCCTGCCCGGCGACGACGGATGGGTCTCGTTGCACCTGGCCGAGACCGCGCATCTGACCCTGGCGGCGCCGTCGCAGGACCTGGACCTCTCGGGGCGCCATCACGAGGTGCTCGCCGCCCTGGGCGGAGGTGGCGCGTTCTTCTTCCGCACGCTCTCGGACGCCCTGACCGGCAACGATGACGCTGCCTCCATCAACGGCACTGTCCCTGCCAACGACAGGGCCCGCATCACCGACGAGGAGCTCACGCACGTTCTCTGGGACCTGATCTGGACGGGCTACGTCAGCAACGACACCCTCGCCCCGCTGCGAGCGCTGCTGATGGGCGGACGAACAGCCCACAAGGTCCGGCGTACGGCCCCGCGCTCGGCGCGATACTCCGGCAGGGCCGGCAGCCTGGGGGCACTGTCCGGTCGACGGCTGCCCACCGGAAGGACTCCCATGGCGTCGCGAACCGGCCCTCCCACGGCCGCCGGCCGATGGTCCCTGCTGCCTGCCATCGATTCCGATACCACCGTTCGCTCGTACGCCGCGGCCGAGGTCCTCCTGGATCGCTACGGCATCCTGACCCGTGGATCCGTTGTCGCGGAGGGCGTTGCCGGTGGTTTCGCCGGCATCTACCGGGTGCTGGCTGCCGCCGAGGAGTCCGGGCGGGTGCGGCGCGGATACTTCGTCGAAGGCTTGGGTGCCGCCCAGTTCGCAACCACCGGGGCCGTTGACCGACTTCGCGCTCAGAGCCGACCGTTGCCCGACGGCCTCGAATCCTTGGAAGACAGACGCCAGGACAGCGCACCCTCAGCCACCGTCCTTGCGGCCTCGGACCCGGCCAACCCCTATGGCGCCGCGCTCGGCTGGCCCGCCCGGGTCACCGAGGTGAGTGACAAGACAGAGGGCCCCGGATCCACGACCAAACCAGGACCGATGTCAGGAGAGACTTCACGAACGACCTCAGGACACAAGCCCGGTCGCAAGGCTGGTGCGCTCGTGGTGCTCGTCGATGGCGCACTCACCCTGTACGTCGAACGAGGCGGCAAGACACTGTTGTCCTGGACCGACGAGCCGGCACTGCTGCAGTCCGCCGCCGATGCGCTCGCCCTGGCTGTCCGCGAGGGGGCCTTGGGCAGGCTGACCGTCGAGAAAGCCGATGGCGCCTCGGTCCTGCGCCCAGACCATCCTCTCGCAACCGCGCTTACCGGGGCCGGCTTTCACGCAACACCCCGGGGGCTACGCCTGAGACGTTGACCGCACCGACCCCTGGCGGCTCAGGCGGCAGACGCAGACCACCGCTCCGAGCAGACCAGACACCACGCCGAGCCTGCGGGTGAACGGGGACATTCAGGTCTCCAAGCGAACCCAGCACCCAGGTTTGCCGAGTCGGGTTGTCACAGTCCCAAGGTTTGTGGCCGTGGCGGGGACACGGTCCCTTGGTTTGCCGAGGGAGTCAGGCGGCGGAGGCGCGGACCAGGGTGTCGGAGCGACGGCCGACGGGGAGGGTCACCAGAGCGCTGACGGCCTCGGACTCGGCGGCCCGGTCCGACACGTCACTGAGCATCTGCGACATCGGAAGGTTCAGAGCCCCGCAGATCGACGCGAGGAGCTCAGAGGAGGCCTCTTTCTCACCGCGCTCGACCTCGCTGAGGTAACCCAGCGAGACCGCGGCCGATGCCGAGATCTCACGCAGTGTGCGTCCCTGCGACTGCCGGTGGCCACGGAGGACATCACCGACTTCACGACGAAGCACAATCATGACGCCTCCTCAATAGCGGCTCGGGCAACAGTGCTGTTGATAACAACGGTACCCCGCCGGCCATGCAGTTCGCCTACCGGATTACAGGTTACGTCCTACAGGTTGAGTGAACGCTGCGCAAGAGGGGGATCTTCCCCGCCCTCGGAACCGAGCTGTTCGACCTCGATCTCCTCCGCAAGGAGTGCCAGGACGGCGAGGACGCTCTGCCTGCGAACCTCACCCCGCTCCCCCGACAGGCTCAGGGCCCTGACCCTTGCCGAGACAGGCCCGGCCACCGCGACGTAGACCGTGCCCACCGCCTTGCCATCGGCCTGGTCCGGCCCCGCCACACCGGTGGTGGCCAGTCCGTATGTCGCGCTCATCAGCGACCGCACACCGCGTGCCATCTGCTCCGCCACGTCGGCATCAACGGCACCCACCCGCGCCAGCAACGCCTCATCGACCCCGAGCACCCGGGCCTTGAGGTCCGTCGCATAGGCGAGGACGCCCCCACGCACGACGGCCGAGGCACCGGCGACCTCAGTCAGCGCTGCAGCGACCAGCCCGCCGGTCAGCGACTCGGCGACCGCCACCGTCCGCCCGGAAGCGGTCAGCCGCGCCACCAGGTCCGCAGCCACCTCGGACGCCACCGGCTCAGGCCTCGTGCCCAGAGCCATGCCCTGCAGCCGCCTCACGCGCAGCCGCCTCACGCGCCGCCGTGGCGCGACGCTCGCGCTTGCGCTGTGCCCGGGGGCTGGTGTTGCGAAGGGTGTGCGCCCGCATCACGTAGTCGATGCCCGTGAGGATGGTGACGATGACCGCCAGCGTCATCACCACCACTGCGAGGGTGTGCCCGAGACTGCTCAACGGCAGGATGAAGAGCAGGAGCGCGACCGCCTGTAGGGCCGTCTTGAGCTTGCCGCCCCGGCTGGCCGGCATGACCCCATGCCTGATGACCACGAACCGCAGGGCCGTGACGCCGAGCTCGCGGACGAGGACCAGCACGGTGACCCACCATGGCAGCAGCTCAAGGATCGAGAGCCCGATGAAGGCCATGCCCATCAGCAGCTTGTCGGCGATCGGGTCACTCACCTTGCCGAAGTCGGTGACCAGTCCCTTGGCTCGCGCGATGTCGCCGTCGAGGCGGTCGGTCGCGGTCGCGACCACGAACACCGCCGCGGCAAGGAGGCGGTAGGTCGTCCGCTGACCGTCGTCATACAGCAGGAACCAGGCGAAGACGGGGACAAGAGCGATACGCAGCAGGGTGAGCGCGTTGGCGATGTTCCAGGCGCTGGCCTGCGGAGGCCGGACCTGGGTGTCATCACCGCGGGAACTCACACGGGCTCCGCGATGAGGTCGATGCCCTCGGTGTCGAGGACCACGGCGGTGACGATCTCGCCAACCGCCGGAGCCGGGGCGTCCGGACTCAGCCGCAGGATCGTGGCGCCGTCCACGTCCGGCCCCTGATGGGCAGCCCGGCCGGTCAGCTCGTCGGTGTCCTCGTCAGTCCCCTCGACCAGGACCTCGACCAGCTCGCCGATGCGCTCCTCGGCGCGCTGGATGTTGAGCTCTTCCACCAGCGTCGTGAAGTGCGCGACCCGCTCCGCGATCACATGACTGTCGAACTTGCCCTCGAGCGTCTCGGCCTCAGTACCGTCCTCGTCGGAGTAGCCGAACACGCCGACCACGTCCAGGCGGGCCGCGGTGAGGAACGCCTCCAGCTCGTCAAGGTCCCGCTGCGTCTCGCCCGGGAACCCCACGATGACGTTGGACCGTATGCCGGCCAGCGGGGCGCGAGCGCGAACCTGGTCGATCAGGTCCAGGAACGACTGCGGCGAGCCGAACCTGCGCATGGATCGCAGGAGCGACTCGGACGCGTGCTGGAAGGAGATGTCGAAGTACGGCACGACACCCGGGGTCGAGGCCATGACGTCGAGCAGGTCCATCCGGATCTCGGCGGGCTGAAGGTAGGACACCCGGACCCGCTCGATCCCGTCCACCGCGGCGAGCTCGGGCAGCATCGTCTCCAGGAGGCGCAGGTCACCGAGGTCCTTGCCGTACGACGTGGAGTTCTCGCTGACCAGGAAGATCTCCCTGACGCCACGCTCACCGAGCCACCGGGCCTCGGCCAGGACATCGGAGGGCCGCCTCGACACGAAGGACCCCCGGAACATCGGGATCGCACAGAAGGAACAGCGCCGGTCACAGCCACTGGCAATCTTCAGGGGCGCCCACGGCCGGCCGTCCAGTCGGGCCCGGATGACGCGCGGGCCGCTGGCCGGAGCTCCCTGGAGCAGCGCGCCGGCCGGGGATCCTGCCTCGGGGGCCGTGCTCACAGGCGTACCGGCGCCATCGTGACGGCCATGCCCCGGCAGGGCGACGGAGGTAGCAGAGGCCGGTCGCGAGGTCGGCGACAGCGGCAGTAGTCGCCGACGGTCCGACGGGACGTGCGAGGCGGGTTTGTTGCCGTCCAGGATCGCGGTGAGATGGCTCGACATATCCGCGTAGGAGTCGAAGCCGAGCACAGCGTCCGCCTCGGGCAGCTCGGCGGCGAGCTGCTCGCCATACCGCTCGGCCAGGCAACCCACGGCCACGACCTTCTGGGTGCGTCCGGATCCCTTGAGCTCGGAGGCCTCCAGCAGCGCGTCGATGGAGTCCTTCTTGGCCTGCTGGACGAAGCCGCAGGTGTTGATCACCGCGACATCGGCCTCGGCGGCATCATCGACCAGGAGCCAGCCCTCAGCGGCCAGGCGGCCGGCGAGCTCCTCGGAGTCGACCTCGTTGCGCGCACATCCCAATGTGACCAACGCCACACTCCGAGGACTGTCAGTTGCACTCGGGGTCGGGGACGTCATATCCCCATCGTAGGTGGACTGCTGTTGAATGACCGCATGCCCGACCTCGCACCCGACACGATCGCCCCCGATACCCTCGCCCGCGTCACCGAGCTGCTGCGGCGCCACCCGCTGATTGACGGGCACAACGACCTCGCCTGGGAGGCACGCGAACAGGTCGGGTACGACTTCGACCGGCTGGACCTCGCCACCCGCGTGAACAGCACCCACACCGACCTGCCACGGCTGCGGGCCGGTGGTGTCGGCGCGCAGTTCTGGTCGGTCTGGGTGCCCTCCACGCTGCCCGATGGCGCAGCGGTCGTCCAGACCCTCGAGCAGATCGACGCAGTCCACCAGATGGTTGCCCGGTATGGCGACCAGCTGGGTTTCGCCCGCACCGCGGACGAGCTCGAGGCTGTCTTCGCCTCCGGGCGGATCGCTTCGCTGATGGGCGCCGAGGGGGGACACTCGATCGGCTGCTCGCTGGCCGTTCTGCGCATGCTGCACGTGCTCGGCGTCCGCTATCTGACGCTGACCCACAACGACAACGTCCCGTGGGCAGACTCGGCGACCGACGAGCCGGTGTGCGGCGGCCTGTCCGCCTTCGGCGTGGAGGTGGTCCGTGAGATGAACCGGATCGGCATGCTCGTCGACCTCTCGCACGTTTCGGCCGACACCATGCGAGACGCCCTGGCCGTCAGTGAGGTGCCCGTGATGTTCTCGCACTCCTCCGCCCGCGAGGTCTGCGACATGACCCGCAACGTCCCCGACGACGTACTCCGGACCCTGGGCGAGAAGAACGGCATCTGCATGGTGACGTTCGTGCCCGACTTCGTCTCACCGGCTGCCGGCCAGTGGCGCAAGGAGGCCTCGGCTGCGGCGCTGGAGGCGGGCGTCAACGCCACCGACCACCTCGCGTTCGACCGGTTCGCCGCCACCTACCGCCAGAAGCACGCCAAGCCCACCGCGACGATCGACCAGGTCGTGGCCCACATCGAGCACGTGCGCGAGGTCGCCGGCGTGGACCATGTCGGCATCGGCGGGGACTACGACGGCGTCACGGACCTGCCGATCGGCCTCGAGGACGTCAGCGCGTATCCGCGCCTGTTCGTCGCCCTGGCCGACCGCGGCTGGTCCTACCAGGACCTGACCAAGCTGGCCGGCGGCAACATCCTGCGCGTCATGCGCGCCGCCGAGGCGGGGGCCCGCGAGCTCCAGGCAGCCCGCGGACCCAGCCTGGCGACGTACGAGGCGCTGGACCACCCCACGTCCTGACGTACCCAGACCCTTGCCGGACCACCCGGCGAGGTCTATGGCCTGCCGCGTGAACCACCCCGGCCGATGCGGCAGAAACCCTTTGATACGAACGCGTCAGGGTTTCGCCGACTTCTCGTCAAGAACCCGTTAAGACGTCGGCCTGCCCCCTTTTCCGCATCGATACTTCGTTACGTAGCGCCATCAAGGCCACCTGACGACTGGAGTGCATGCAATGTCCGATCTCTCGTTCGTGATCCTCACCGGGGCGTTCTTCGCGCTCGCCTCGCTCATCGTCAAGGGGGTCGAGCGATTGTGAGCGTCGAGAACGCCGTAGGACTGATCGTCTCGGTCCTCCTCCTCGGCTACCTCGTGGCGGCCCTTCTGTTCCCGGAGCGTTTCTGAGATGTCTGAGACCACTGCCGGCCTGCTACAGGTCGCCCTGCTGATTGCTGCGCTCGCAGCCTGCTACCGGCCGCTGGGCGCCTACATGGCGCGGGTCTACACCAGCGAGCACGACACCCGCATCGAGCGGGTCTGCTACAAGGTGATGGGCGTGGATCCGAAGGCAGACCAGCGCTGGCCGGTCTACGCCCGCTCCCTTCTCGCCTTCTCCGCGGTGAGCGTGCTGTTCCTGTATGCGCTGCTGCGACTACAGCCGCACCTGCCGCTGAGCCTGGGCTTTCCAGGCGTCGCACCCGACCAGGCGTTCAACACCGCCGCGTCGTTCGTGACCAACACCAACTGGCAGTCGTACTCCGGTGAGTCGACAATGGGACACCTGGCGCAGATGGCCGGGCTCGCCGTCCAGAACTTCGCCTCGGCCGCGGTGGGCATGGCCGTCGCGGTGGCGCTGATCCGCGGCTTCATCCGATCCCGCACCGACCGGATCGGCAACTTCTGGGTCGACCTGACCCGGGGCTGCCTGCGCATCCTGCTGCCGCTGGCGGTCGTGGGAGCGATCGTCCTGATCGCGGCCGGCGCGATCCAGAACCTCTCCTCCGGAACCGACGCCACCACCCTGGCCGGCATCCACCAGAGCATCACCGGCGGGCCGGTTGCCTCCCAGGAGGTCATCAAGGAGCTCGGCACCAACGGCGGAGGGTTCTACAACGCCAACTCGGCGCACCCGTTCGAGAACCCCAACCCCTTCTCGAACCTCTTGGAGATCTTCCTCATACTGCTCATCCCGGTCGCACTGACCCGCACCTTCGGGGTGATGGTCAAGGACAAGCGGCAGGGCTACGCGATCCTGGCCACGATGGGCACCCTGTGGGGTTTGATCCTGGCCGGTATCTGGTCACTGGAGGCCGCCCACCCCGGGACCGCACTCAAGCTGGCGGGGGCGGCCATGGAAGGCAAGGAGACCCGGTTCGGGGTGGCCGCATCGTCGCTGTTCGCGACCTCGACAACAGGCACCTCCACCGGCGCCGTGAACTCGTTCCACTCCTCGTTCACCGCACTGGGCGGGGGGTTGACCATCTTCAACATGGGA
>DASVKO010000069.1:0-4768 GCA_036385355.1 Dermatophilaceae bacterium | reverse complement strand
AAGGCCGACCTGGACGCCGACCCGCGGGTCGATGAGGTCATTGACGTCGGCGTCCACGAGGGCGAGCACACCGCTTACACGCACATCGGCGTTGCGGGCGCCCGAGCCGTGGCCGAGGGTCGCGCCGATCGCGCCCTGCTGATCTGTGGCACGGGCATGGGCGTCGCGATGGCGGCCAACAAGGTGCCAGGGATCAGGGCCTCTGTTGCCCACGACTCGTTCTCAGTTGAGCGCCTCGTGCTCTCCAACGATGCGCAAGTACTCACATTCGGTGCCAGGGTCATCGGCATTGAGCTTGCCCGCCGCCTGGCCAAGGAATGGCTTGGCTACACGTTCGACCCGAACTCCGCCTCAGCTGCCAAGGTAGCCGCCTTCAGCGAGTACGAGCCGCGCGCCGATGTCGTCCCCACAGAGCCGGCGGCTCGCTGCGACTAGGTGTACCCCGGGCGAGGTTGATGGCAGGCGTGGCGGCTTGAACGGGTGAGAGCCCCCGAGTGAGGCGCTGCTTGTCGATGGCCCATCTCCTGCAGATTGGTGTGAATCCCAATTCGGGATGCATGCCTGTAGGCTTGCCGCTATGAGCACCCAGATCGCCATACGGCTACCCGAGGAGATGGTGGCTTTCCTCGACAAGGCCGTGGCCGAGGGCAAGGCCGCGAGCCGTGCAGCACTGGTCGGTGTCGCGCTGGAGCGCGAGATGCGCCGCCAAGCCGCCGAACATGACGCCGAGATCCTCAGTCAGCAGGGGCCCGCCGACGAGCTGGACGCCCTCGTGAGCTGGACCACAGGCCACATCGACCTCGCCGACTAGCGTGCGCGAGATCTGCCTGGCACACCTGGACAAGACCCGGCCGGTGGTCGTCCTCACCCGGGAGGCAGCCCGCGCAGCCATGACCAAGGTCACCGTCGCGCCGATCACATCCACAGCCAAAGGACTCAGCAGCGAAGTTCCTGTCGGGTCGGCAAACGGACTCGAGTACGACAGCGTCATCTCCATCGACAACGTCGTGACCATCCCGGTCAGCCTGCTTGGGCAAACCGTGGGCTTCCTGACCACCGATCAGGAAGCCCTCCTGGCCAGAGCCGTGGTCCTGGCATACGACCTTGACATCGCCCTGCTGGACACCTGAGCAACCCCTGTGGATCGCCGTCAGTCGGTCTCGGCGATGTAGTCCCAGGCGGCCACGACAACGCCCTCTGTCGGGTGGTAGCGGATCATTCCCTCCCCGGTGGGCAGGGTGGCGGCGAGCTTGAGTGTCACAGTCTGGTGGGGGTCGACCCGTGCCGGCGCGGTGGTGGACGCTTCGGGCGCCAGTGTGTGGACGACGCCGGTGTGGTCCACGACGTCGAACTGCGAGGCGGCTAGTGGCACGGCGGTGTCCGAGTCGCGCAGCGTGATCGTGAAGGTGCAGGCGACCTGGTCCGCATTGAGCTTGGTGTCAGGCGGGAGGGCGGGTCCCTCCACGTCGACCGTGACGCGTCCGGTCGCGAGCTGCACGATCACGGGGCTGCCTGGATAGGACAACGCCGGAGAGTCAGCGCTGCCGTGCGCGACGCCGTTGGCGGTGGGCGACGGCAGGAAGCTCGGCCAGTCCCCGATCCCGGACGCCGTGACGCTCGGCTGATCGGCCGCTGGTGCGGCCCCGCAGCCGGTGATCAGCAAGAGGCACAGGCACAGCGGGACAAGGACCTTCGAGGTCGTGATCATGGTCGCTTCCTTCGGCGCCGGCTGGGACCGTCGGCCGGGCACGGGTGTGCTCGGCCGACGGGATCCTGCACGTTCCTAGCCGTTGCCCCTGCTCTGCCGGTTGTCACCCTGCTCGTTCGGGCTGCCAGACTGTGCGGCAGGCCGACCGCGACCATTGCCGGCGTTGTTGAACACGTCGGTGCCGAACGGCATCAGCCCGGCCTGGGCGGCGAAACCGAGGTGGCCCTGGTTGTCCAGGCCGCCGCTCACGGTGCCTGCCGGGAGGGTTGCGTAGCCGGTGCCCTTCGACACCTGGAAGATGTCCTCGATGGTCCGCAGCCACGAGTAGTGGTTGTAGCTGGTGTCGGACACGGTGCCCGGCTTGATCAGCGGCGAGATCAGGACCGAACCCGAGATGCCGCCGCCTGGGGTTGCATCCTGGGCGTCGAACGTCGCCAGCGGCGTCTGTCCGGCGGTCAGGTGGCCCGGGATGCCTAGCGCGGACAGTGTCACGCTGGTGACGGCCGTCGTGGTCCGGACCTGCTTACCCTTGGCGTCCACAAGCGTGAACGAGGCGTTCGTGACCGCCCCTGACGGGGTGGCGACCATGTTGGGGCCGGCGTTGATCACCGAGCCCACGTACGAGCCGGCGGGGATGCCCGCGCCGGTCACCTGGCGTCCGATGTCGGTCACCGTTACCGCCGCCTGGACCGTGCTGGTGCCGGACGCCGCCGCCGCAGCAATTGTCTTCGCGGGTGCGAAGCCGAAGCCGGCGCCGGTGTTCTTGGCGCCCTTGACGCAGTTGCTGGCGGTGGCGTTGACCAGAGCGGTGTCCTGCTCACAGGACGGCGGCCGGGTGATGTAGCCGTTGTCGCCGGGCCCGGGGAAGAGCTGGTTGCCGAAGGCGTCCACGGCCAGCGTGGAGTTCGGTCCGGTCGGCTCCCAGCTCACGTTACGACCGTTGATGTTCTGGCCGGCGAGGTCCGCCTTCACGTAGTCCTTGGCCAGCGGGCCGGGCGTCGGGAACTGGTTGGCCGGGGACGCGACCGCCAGCTTCGCCTGGTCCTTCATGGTCGGCGCGCTGTAGTCGTAGATCTCGTTCTTCGCCGCCTTGTTCGCGACCGCGGTCTGGTCGGTGGCGTTGTTGAACGACATCGAGTAGAAGGGCGGGTTGGCCTCGTCGAACGTGATGTCGATCAGGCCGCCGTCCTTGAACGCCGCGGAGCGTTCGATCAGCGGGATGTAGTAGCGCAGCCACAGGTCGGAGGCGTACAAGCCGCCGGTGTAGTTCGTCGGCGCCGTGGTGAGCGGCAGCGAGTAGTTCGGGTTGCCGTTCGCGTCGAACACGCCGGAGAGGTTGTTGCCCTTGCACGTCGCATCATGCGCGTCGGAGCAGTTGTTCGGGGTGATCCAGCTGAACGCCGGCACCTGGGCGGCGGGCTTGCCGAGGTCCGCGATCAGGCCCTTGCTCGCGTCGGTCAGGCTGGCGATGTGGTTGGCGTCCGTGTCGGTGCCGCCGCCAGCCGGGGTCGTGAGTGCGTCCGTGCCGGTGTTGTTGTCGCCGATGATCGAGTGGAACCACGGGAACGGGAAGTGCTTGGCGACGTACTGGTCACCTGCCTGCGCGCCGGTGAAGGACGTAATGCCGTTGGCCTTGTCGGTGGCCGACGGGGTCATCGACTTCGGGTTGGTGGTCGGGTTGTTCGCCGCGATGCCGGGGGCGCCGCCGAGGCCGTCTTCGCGGCCGGGCTGGTTGCCCAAGTCCTGCGCGTAGCCCTTCCACGGCACGCCCGCCGCGTCGAACTGATTGAAGAGCGTCGCGACGTCCTTGGGGAACGTGCAGCCGTTCGTGCCGTCCTTGGCGTTGGCGCCGGCCGGCGACAGCACCTGCCCGTAGTTGTCTCCTGCGCCGAAGGTCTTGCCCGCGTGGGTGGTGATGATGTTGGCGTTGCTACCGAGATTCGTATTGGCGACGTCGCAGTCCGACTGGAGGTCCAGCGACGGCGACTGGCCCGACACCATGGAGGTGTAGTTGTCCTGGCTGTAGTGGCCGGTGCCGTAGTAGTCCTTCAACAGGACGCCCTGGGACGGCAATGTCTTCCACAGGTAGCTGTTCTGGTTCAACCCCGTGAACGTCGCGTCGTACGACTTGTTCTCGAGGATGATCAGCCAGACATGCTTGATCTGGCCTGGAAGCAGGCCGGTGCTCGTGATCGTCTGCTGGCCGTAGCCAGGAGGAGCGGCACTGGCGGGGGCGGCTGCGCTCAACCCGGTGAACGCCAGCCCAGCGGCCGTGACGGCAGCCAGAGCTGAGAACTTCATGGTTCGCATGACCCCGGTCTACGCCTCGAACCCCGACACCCGACAGCGTGACCACCCGAACGGCAGGTGAACTTCCAACTGCACCGGGGCCTAACCCTGATCGTTGTGGATGGTGAAGCTCATCGTCGTGTGGTCGTTGTCGATCGCATCCGGGTTCACCACCGTCAGCCCACTCCAGCCGAGACCCGCGTCCTTGGCGACGTTCGCCCCGCCATTCAGCGTGCTCTCGACTTCGTCGTCCACCTCGCTTGCGGTCCAGGAGACGGTCACGCTGAGGTCGGCGTTCAGGTCAATGTCGAAGCCGAGGCCGCCGTGGGGGGTGTCGCCGCCGCCAAAGTCGAGGTGGCCGTGGGACCAGAAGGGGTGCACCTTCACCGACTTGATGCCGGACCAGGGGTGATCGCTGTGTGCCCAGACGGAGCTCCAGTTGGTGTCCATGTCGACGGAGATCGTGACTGTGCGGAACACCTCGGGGGGCGGTTGCAGCGGCACGGTTACATCGGTCGTCCCTCCGGCGGTCACCTCAACCGGGACGGTGTTCGAGTTCCAATGGCCCGCGATGTTCAGGCCGGCCGACACTGAGTAGTGGCCGGCGGGCACGGCGGTGAACTCGAAGCGTCCGTCGGCGCCGACGACAAAGTCCTGCTGTCCGCTGCCGAGAAGGGAGACGTTGGCCCCGGTGACGTCGGCGTTGGCCGTGACCGTTCCGGTGAGGTTGCCTTTGGTGGGCACCAGCTTCCAGCGATAGATCGGCACCTG
>DASVKO010000068.1:0-27595 GCA_036385355.1 Dermatophilaceae bacterium | reverse complement strand
CGAGCATGTAGGTGTCGTACGCCCAGTGGAAGGTGTACTTGTTGCAAGACTTGCCGGTGAGGGCTGTGGTGGCGGCGCCCACGTCGATGAAGAGCTTCTTCTTGGCCTTGGCCTGCGACGCGACAGCCAGAGCCGCCGACGACGTCGGGATGTCCAGGATGATGTCGGCGTTCTGCCGGTCGTACATCTCCTGAGCCTTGGTGTTGGCGATGTCCGGCTTGTTCTGGTGGTCCGCAGTGACGATCTCGACGGTCTTGGCAACCGCCTTGTCGCCGTACTTGGCCTTGTAGTCGTCGATCGCCATCTGGATCGCGACCTTGCTGTTAGGGCCGGACAAGTCCTTGTAGACGCCGGACTGGTCGTTCAGCAGGCCCAGCACGACCTTGTCGTTGCTGATCTTGCCGGCGGCCGAGCTCGGACCGCCGCCGCACGCGGCGAGAGCCAGGCTGCCGCACAGTGCTAGCGCGACTGCCGCGGCTGGTTTGTTGCTACGCATTGTCCCCTCCAGGGGGTTGTGTCGATGAGGTCGATATCCGTATGGCGAGCCGTCGCCTGTCCGGTCCTGTCCGGTCCTGCTGGGTCCTGCACGGTCCTGCTCCAAAGAATGGGTCACATCCCCAGGTAGGTCAGCAGCTCGCTCTCCCGGGCCTGGAAGCTGCCGTTGTCAAGGGACTCCACGACCCGTCCCTGGGCAAGCAGGTAGTGACGGTCCGCCACCGTTGCGGCGAACTTGACGTTCTGTTCCACGAGAAGGACCGAGACTCCGGACGCCTTGATCTCGCGGATGATCTCGCCGATCCGTTGCACGATCACCGGGGCCAGTCCCTCGCTGGGTTCGTCCAGCATCAGGAGCCGCGAACCCATCCGCAGCACACGCGCGATGGCGAGCATCTGCTGCTCCCCGCCGGAGAGCTGGGTGCCCATCGAGTTGCGCCGGTCAGCCAGGACCGGAAAGGCCTGGTAGACCCGTTCGAGGGACCATCCGTCGGGGTGGACGACCGGGGGCAGCAGGAGGTTCTCGAGGACCGTCAGGCTGGAGTAGATGCCGCGGTCGTCAGGCACCCAGCCCAGGCCTGCCCTGGCCCGGAAGTCCGGCGAACGGTGGCCCATCTCGCTCCCGGCGAAGCGCACGGTGCCCTCGATCTGACGGTGCAGGCCCATGACCGAGCGCAGCAGGGTGGTCTTCCCGGCGCCGTTGCGGCCGACGAGGGTGACGACCTCGCCTTCGTGCACGCTCAGGGAGACGCCCCCCAGAACCCGCGCCTCGCCGTACCAGGCGGACAGACCCTCTATCTCAAGCATGAGCCGACCCCAGGTAGGCGGTGATGACCCGGTCGTCCAGGCGCACCTGCTCGTAGCTGCCCTCGGCGAGAATCTGTCCCTGCTGCAGCACGGTGACCTGATCCGAGAGGCTTCCCACGACGTGCATGTTGTGGTCGACGAACACGACAGTTCGGCCTTTGGCGACCTGTTTGACCAGGGCGATCGTCCGGTCGACGTCCTCCAGCCCCATACCCGCCGTGGGTTCGTCGAGCAGGAGCAGGGAGGGCTGGAGAGCCAGGGCGAGAGCGAGCTCGAGCGCGCGTTTCTGACCGTAGGCCAGGCTGCCGGCGGGCTTGTCTGCGAGGTGGGCCAGGCCGACCTGGTCGATCAGCTCGAGGGAGCGCTCCCGGAACTGCCCCATCTTCTGTTCCGAGCGCCAGAAGCGCATGCCCAGGCCGGTGGGGCTGGCCAGCGCCAGCTCGAGGTGCTCAAGCCCGGTCAGCTGGTCGAAGAGGCTGGTGATCTGGAAGGAGCGGGCGATCCCGAGGAGGGCAATCTGCTCGGGCGGCTTGCCGGTGATGTCCTCGCCGCGGTACAGGATCGACCCCGAGCTCGGCGACAGGAATCCGGTCAGCAGGTTGAACAGCGTGGTCTTGCCCGCGCCGTTGGGGCCGACGAGGGCGTGGATGGTGCCCTCGTTGATGCTGAGGTCGACCCCGTTGACCGCCCGGAAACCCAGGAACTCCTTGGTCAGACCACGCGTCTGCAGCAGCGGGACCGCTGAGGTCGCGGGACCCTGTGTTGGCTCTATGCCGTTCATGCGGCCTTTCCGTCCGACCCACGAGCCGCGGCGGTCCGCAGTGGGTGCACATGCAATGCCCTGTGGGAGCGGCATACCGGCCACAGTAATTAACCGGTCAACGCACCTCCATGGGCCACAGGCCCACTTTCCACCCTGGCAGTGTGGGTCGAGTCCACATCCGGCTCAAAACCGCGGGTCAGTCGGTCAGCCGGTCACCTGGTCACGCTCAGCGGTCGGCAACCGCAGCGTCGTCGGGCTCCAGCCCCGCCCAGTCGGACTTCTCCGGACCGACCAGCTGGCCTTCTGGACAGTGCGCCCGGAAGTCGCACCACGTGCAGATCGGCGAGACCCGCGGCACGAAGAGCGACGACTCAACGCCCTTGTCGGCGTAGTCGGCGTCAGCCCTGCGCAGGTCCACGGCGATCGACTCCGCCTCGGCGACCTTGCGCTGCAGCGCCTGCGGGGTGTGCACGTGCGAGAGCACCTCTCCGGTCGACAGGTGGTGCAGCTCAACTCTTGTGCAGGGACGACGGAACATGCCGGCGGCCGCTGCCGCATACAACGCCATGGGCAGGGACGTGCGCGCGTCGTCGTCGGTCAGCGGCGCCCGCCCGGTCTTGTAGTCCACCACCACCAGCTCACCGTCGCGGTCGTCGAGGCGGTCGAGGCGGCCGGTCACGGCCAGCGTCTCGGTGTGCAGGGAGACGGTGCGCTCGACGCCCAGCGGCTGCCGGTCGCGGTCGACCCCCCGCAGGTACTCCGTCACCCGCGTCGTGGTGCGGGCACGCCAGCGCGCGGACTGCTCGGGATCGCGGAAGCCGACGTCGATCCAGGACTGTCGGACCAACCGCTCCACGCCCGCTGGCGTGCGCTCGGCCGTGGCCAGGTCCCAGAAGTCACGCAGGGCATTGTGGGTGGCCACCCCGACCGAGGTGTGCGCCCGTGGCGACCGGGCGGCAGGCCTGGGACGGTCGAGATACTGCATCCGGTAGCGGCGAGGGCAGTCGAGCCAGGTCAGCAGCCTGCTGGGACTGGCCGAGTACAGGCGTCGCGGCATCCCGCTGAACTTCTGCTGCACCGGCGCGTCGCTCATCCCGTGAGGCTAGCTGCCGGCGGGGACGTCAGCTGCCGGCGGGGACGTCAGCTGCCGGTGATGACGTCAGCTTCCCGTGGTGATGAATGCCCGGATGCTGTTGGCGATCATCTGCACGGCGATGGCCGACAGCAGAAGGCCCGCGATCCGGGTCACCAGCATGGTGCCGCTGTCCCGCAGCACACGGTGGACCTGGCCGGCAAACCGGAGGAAGAGCCACACGACGAGAAGGGCGATGACCAGGCCTCCCGCCACCGCCAGGAACCCCCCGAAGCCGTTGGCCTCCCGCACGGCCAGCATCGTCGCCACGATCGCTCCCGGGCCCGCGAGGATGGGGGTGCCCAGCGGCACCAGCGCCACGTTGACCCCGGCGTCGGAGGAGACCCCGGACTCCTGGCCTACGAGCAGCTGCAGTGCCACCAGGAGCAGCAGCAGGCCACCGGCTCCCTGCAGCGCGGGCAGGCTGATGTGCAGATAGGTCAGGATCTGCTGCCCGAACAGGGCGAACGCCGCGATCACCCCCAGCGCCACCAGGGCGGCCCGGCGCGCCGCGACGTCCCGCTGCTTGTGGGTCAGCGACGCCGTCAGCCCCAGGAAGATCGGCACCGCCCCGGGCGGGTTCATGATCACCAGCAGCGTCACGAGCACCGAGAGGAAGAGCTGCACATCCAGGACGGAGCTCATGGGCGAAGAACCTCGACACCGGTTGCCAGCTCCTCGATCCGTTGCAGGACCACAGGATCAGTGGTGTTCTCGCCGAGCCGGTTGGGCTTGCCGGCACCGTGGTAGTCCGAGGAGCCCGTGACGAACAGGCCCAGCGACGCAGCCAGATCCGTCCCGTGACGCACCTGGCCGGCCGAGTGGTCTCGATGGTGAACTTCCAGTCCGGCCATCCCGGCATCGGCCATGGCCTCGATGACGCCATCATCCACGACAGCCCCGCGAAGGCTCGCGAACGGGTGAGCCATGACCGCGACACCGCCGGCCTCCGCCACCAGGCGCACCGCCCGCACAGGATCAGGCGCATAGTGGCTGACGTAGTAGGGGGATCGGTCATGCAGGTACTCCGCGAACGCTCGGCCACGGGAGTCGACGATCCCCGCGGCCACCATCGCATCGGCGATATGCGGGCGCCCGAGCGTGGCGCCCGGCTTGATCTGCGCGAGCACGTCGTCCCAGCTCAGCGGGAGATCTCTCGACAGCATCTCCACCATGGTCTGCAGCCGCGTCGTCCTGCTCTCCCTGGACCGCTCCAGCTCGGCGAGCAGGCCGGGCGCCTGCGGGGCCGGCAGGTAGCCGAGCAGGTGGATGCTGATGCCCTCGTGCTGGCAGGAGACCTCGATCCCGCGCACCAGGGCGATCCCGTGATGCAGCGCGGCAGCGCCGGCCTCGTCCCAGCCTGCTGTCGTGTCGTGATCGGTCAGCGCGAGCACGGCCAGCCCAGCCTCGGCAGCGGAGCTCACGACCTCGGCCGGCGACTGGGTTCCGTCACTGGCCGTGGAGTGGGTGTGCAGGTCGATAAGCATGGGCCCAAGATTAGGGCACCCCCGGCGGGTACACCCGCCTGCCAACAGCTTCACCCCCGTCGGGGCGCCGGGGCAACCTTTCAGCCCGTACCTGCGTAGTGGAGGGTATGACCGTGACAGAAGTGGCCCGTGAGGCCTGCTAAGTCGGAGCGCGACGCCTCGTTCGCGGAGTTCATGGACCAGGCCGGGCCTGCGCTGCTGCGGACCGCCTGGTTCCTCACCGGCGACACCGATCATGCCCAGGAGCTGACCCAGGCTGCCCTGGTCAAGACGTACGTCGTCTGGCACAAGGTCGATCAGGACAGGGCGCTGGCCTATGCGAGGCGTTGCCTGGTCAACCACAAGATCGACGTATGGCGGGCCACCCGCCACGAGGTGGTAGCCGATCTGACCGCTCCGGGGCTCGAGACCCCGTCAGCGTCGCGTCCACGGTCGTACGGCAGCGCGGAAGCCATCACCGGTCACCGCGACGACCTGGTGCGCAGGCTGTCCCGGCTGCCGGCGCAACAACGCAAGATCGTGGTCCTGCGCTACTACGCCGACCAGTCAGAGGCAGCGGTGGCAGAGGCACTCGGCATCTCGGTCGGCACCGTGAAGAGCGCCGCGTCCCGAGGCCTGGCCACCCTGCGCAAACATGCCGAGGCCGAGGCGGCCGCACAGACACAGGGACCGGTTCCCACCACTGGCACCACGGCAACCCGCCACCCCGCTGACCGAAGGGAGCCTGCGATGAGCACCGACCTGGAATCCGACCTGCGCCGCGAGTTCGACACCGTCCGGACCCCCGGCGGCCTGATGTTCAGCCCGGACGCTGTCATGCGCACAGGCCGACGGACCATCCTGCGACGCCGGATCATCGCCACTGGCTCCGCGGCCATGGCGGTGGCGTTGGTGGCGACCGGCGCGAGCCTGCTCACCCGTCCCGACGACAGGGCCGCCCCCCGGCCTGCAACCCGGACCGCCACCACCGGCATCGCCCTGGGCCAGACAGCGCACCTGTGGGGCGGGCAGTCCGAGGTCCGGTTCAACCGCGACCCCCGAGCTCAGTCCAACGTGCGCTTCTCCGTCCTCGGCAAGAACGGGAAGCGGCACGAGCTGGGCGTCGCGTCCACCGGCAAGCCGGGACAGCCGCCAACTGCAGTCTGGAAGTCGGCGATGGTGGACGGGCACCCGGTCACCATCGGCCTGTACCCGGGCCGCCAGGTCGACTGGCTCACCATCGCATTCGCCAAGGAAGCCCAGTACCCGATTGGGTCCGAAGAGCTCAAGGGCACCGGTTTCTCCATGTTCTACATCGACTACTCGGTGGCACCCCATGAGACTGAAGCCACTCAGCCCTCACAGATCGCGAGCATCTCGTGGGCCGGGCCGGACGGGGTCGTCGACGGCACAGAGGGCGCCCACCGGCTGACTGGCCGGGTTCTCAACCTGAACAAGTCCGTTTCGGTCAAGGTCGTGCTGCGACCGGGCGATGACCGGCGGGCCCTTGTCTCCGCACCAGCCGTGATCCAGCTGGGCGGTGGCGGCTCCTCATCGGCGGCTCTGGACTTCCTGGGTGGACTCTCGAAGATGACCGTCGCCAGCACCGACCCCTCCGGGGCCGCCGTGGTCACCGGACGCACACCGTTCCTGCAGAACGCCACCATCAAGGGCGTGCCCACCGCGGAGGTCCACGGAGGCGGCCCCCTGGCGGCCGGAGTCCTCCCGCCCGGTGCAACAGCGGTCGGGGTCGTCCTGACCACGAACGAGGCCAGGACCGGCCTGGCTGTGACGAAGCGCCTGCCCGACGGCAGGGTGGTCTTCGCGCTCAACGCCAGCTTCGGCCGGTCAGCCCATCCGGCCAAGGACTCGATCAAGGCCGTCACCTGGACCAACGCGGATGGCACGCTCGGCCGGATCGCGGTGACCCAGAAGCAGCAGTGACCATCCCGCACGAGGCAACCAGCCGCCATACAGATGGATGTATGGCGGCTGGTTGCCTTGCTGAGCAACGGTTCTCAGGGCTTGGGCGCAGGCTCCACCAGAGTCGGGCGGCCGGGCTGGTCGCCGCCACGCGCCTGCAGGTAGCTGTCCTTGGGGACCATGACCTTGCGCCGGAAGACGCAGACCAGGGTGCCGTCCTGCTTGTAGCCCTTGGTCTCGACATGGACCACGCCGCGGTCGTCCTTGGAGGTGGACTCCCACTTGTCCAGCACGGTGGTCTCGCCATAGATGGTGTCGCCGTGGAAGGTCGGCGCCACGTGACGCAGTGACTCCACCTCGAGGTTGGCGATGGCCTTCCCGGAGACGTCGGACACGCTCATGCCCAGCAGCAGCGAGTAGATGTAGTTGCCGACCACCACGTTCTGGCCGAACTGCGTCGTCTCCTCGGCATAGTTCGAGTCCAGGTGCAGCGGGTGGTGGTTCATCGTCAGCAGGCAGAACAGGTGATCGTCGTACTCGGTGACCGTCTTCCCTGGCCAGTGCTTGTAGACCGCGCCGATGTCGAACTCTTCGTAACTGCGCCCAAATTGCATACAGGACATCGTGCCCGACAGGCTGGCCTGACGGGAGGGGCGCGCCGCGTGCGCAATCTCACTTTTGGCTCTGGCCGGGCGAGCCTCACGTCTGAACCTACTCGCGGGCGTCGCCCACGGACCGTCGCAGGGCCCGTCGCTGGCCACGATCGCGTCCGGCGCGCAGCGGCCGGGCCAGGTACGTGCCCATGCTGACCCCGGCGGCAAGTCCCAGCCCGATGCCGGCGGCGACGAGCAAGGTCGTCAGGCCGGTGGACAACCCCGCGCCCGGGGTACGTCGCACGATCTCGAAGAGCCCCTGGTACACCATGAGGCCGGGCAACAACGGCACGATGCCCGCCATGGTCAGCGCCAGCGCAGGGACCCGCAGACGGCTGGCCACCAGCTGCGACACGAAGCCGGCCACGAGCGCGGCCAGCGCGTTGGCCGCCACCGGCCCCAGGCCGATGCGGATGGCGCCCAAATAGGTCACCCAGCCCAGCCCCCCGGTCAACGTGGAGTAGAAGGCGGCGCGCGGACCCGCATAGACCGACACGGCGAACGCCCCCGAGACCACCATCGCGACGAGGACCTGCACCACCGTGTTGGTGGTCAGCTGCGAAGCAGCGGTGAGCTGCATCGACACCCCGACCCGCTGGGCGAGGGCGAGGATGCCACCGATGCCCACCACAATGCCAAGGGTCAGCACCAGCACCTCGAAACCCCGGGCGCCCGCCGTGACGTAGTAGCCGTCGATCGCATCCTGGGCGGCTCCGACCACTGACATCCCGGCAAGCAGCACCACCACGCCTGAGGCGACCACCAGCGAGGGCGAGATCTCCTGCAGCCCGGGAACACCGGCCGAGATGGCGACGAGCAGCCCCACCGCCACGACGGTCGGGATCGCCCCTCCCACGATCTGGGTGAAGAAGGCGGCAATCCCCCGCCGGGACAACCAGCGCTGCACCCGGTCAACCACTGCCGTGGTCATGAAGCTCAGCCCCAGGATGAACCAGGTACCGCCGAACAGGGCTGCCACGGCCGCCGCCACGGTGGCCAGGGCAACCGTCACCAGCCAACGCCGGTAGGGGTGTGGCGCCCTGATCAGTGCGTCGAAACGGATCCGGGCCTCGTCAACCTCCAGCGCCTCCTCGGCGACTTCTCGCACCAGGGTCTGGAGTCGCTCGAGCCGGGTCAGATCGGTGGAACGCACCTTGACGCAGCGCATCACCGTCATCGGATCGGCGTCAGGCCCACGGTGGTAGGACACCGAGATGGAGGTGAAGGTCACATCGACATGGACCGAGCGAAGCCCGTAGGCATCGGTGAGCCGCAGGACCGTCGCGACCACGTCGGATGCCGAGGCGCCGGTGGACAGCAACGTCTCGCCGACTCGCATGGCCAGGTCGATGACGGCCCGGGCGGTTCGCTGGTCAACGCCGTCGGCGCCCAGCCAGAGGGAGAACACGTCAGTGGGCGGGTCGATATCCCGGACAACCTGCCCGGCCCGCTCACGAAGCGACCTGCCCGCGACGCGGGAGGATCGCGGCGGACGGGGGGTGGGCGTAGTCAGTGACACACCACCACTGTTGCAGAGCGGTGGCGCAGCGCCGAATGCGCCGTGGCACCATGTGGTAATGAGCGAAGAGCAGCACAAGGCAGATCATCGCGGCCGCCCCAGCAACGACGAGTTCCGCTCGTTCATCGCCGCCAGCTGGGCGCCCCGGTCCACCGGCAAGCCCGCCGAAGCGCCCGTCGCACCGTATGCCGCGCTGCGCCGGGCCGCGGTCTCGGCCGCCTTCCCCGGTGAGCGGCTCGTCATACCCGCTGGTGGTCTGAAGGTGCGCAGCAACGACTGCGACTACGTCTTCCGGCCGCACAGTGCCTTCGCCCACCTGACCGGCCTGGGCAGCGACCGCGAACCCGACGCGGTCCTGGTGCTCGAGCCGCGACAGGACGGCTCGCACGAGTCGATCCTCTACTTCCGGCCGCTGGCCGGCCGCGACACCGAGGAGTTCTTCGGGGACTCCCGCTACGGCGAGTTCTGGGTCGGCGCCCGCGCCGGCCTGGCCGACATCGAAGCCGAGCTGGCCCTGTCTGCGCGCCACATCGACGAGCTCGCCGAGGGCCTGGGCAAGGACGTCGGCACCACCGCGATCCGGATCGTGCGGGACGGGGACCGGGATCTGACGGCTGACGTTGACGCCATCCGCGCCAGGGTCACCGAGACCGACGAGGCCAACGAGTCGCAGGCCCTGCGCGAGGCCGACGACGAGCTCGCACACCTCCTGTCCACCATGCGACTGGTCAAGGACGAGTGGGAGGTCGGCCAGATGCGGGACGCCGTCGCGGCGACCACCAACGGCTTCGACGCCGTCATCGCGGACCTGCCCGAGGCGCTCACCCGCGGTCGCGGCGAGCGGTGGGTCGAGGGTGTGTTCGGCCTGCACGCCCGCCACCAGGGCAACGGCATCGGGTACGACTCGATCTGCGCCTCCGGGGACCACGCCAACACCCTGCACTGGATCAAGAACACCGGTGACATCACCGATGGCGACCTGCTGCTGCTCGATGCGGGCGTCGAGGTCGACTCACTGTTCACCGCGGACGTCACGCGGACGCTGCCGGTCAACGGCCGCTTCACCGACCCCCAGCGCACGGTCTATGACGCCGTGTACGCCGCGCAGGAGGCGGGGATGGCCGCGATCAAGCCGGGCGCGAAGTTCTCCGACGTCCACGATGCCGCGATCCGGGTCATTGCCGAGCACCTGCACGCCTGGGGTCTGCTGCCCGACGGCGTCGACGTCGAGGCCACCCTGGACAAGGAGAACGGGAACTTCCACCGGCGCTGGATGGTCCACGGCACCAGCCACCACCTGGGCCTGGACGTGCACGACTGCGCGCTGGCGCTGCGCGAGGAGTACATGGGCGCCGAGCTGAAGCCCGGCATGATCCTCACCGTTGAGCCCGGGCTCTACTTCAAGGCCGACGACCTCCTGGTGCCGGCCGAGCTGCGCGGCATCGGGGTGCGCATCGAGGACGACATGCTGGTCACCGCGGACGGCTGCGAGAACCTCTCGGCCGCCATGCCCCGTACGTCGGCCGACGTAGAGGCCTGGATAGCCCGCATCCAGAAGGGCTAGGCGGCGAGCGGCCCGAGAGGGGTCCGACCCCACCACCCCTGCAGGCTTGGCCGTCACTGCAGGAGAAGCAGGTCGAGGTCAGGCACCAGAGGAGGCCGGCCTCGCCCCCTGCAGCGGCTAGGCCGTGAGGGGCTGACCGCCGGGCATCTTCGCCAGCAGCTCGCGACCTGCCTGGGCGAGCCTGTGCTCCACGAGCACCTCGTAACGCGTCGCCACCACCTGGCTCACCGACGTGAAGTCGCGCCGACCCTTGGTTGCGGCATACCCCAGGAGCGCCCAGGTGACCCCGAAGAGCGCACCGAACGCCACCGTCGCCAGGACCGCCCAGGTGGTGCTGTTCGGGTCGAACAACGCGAAGATGAGCCCGACGAACAGACCCATCCACATGCCCGACAGCGCACCGGCCCCGGCGACCCGCCCACGGGTCAACCGCCCGGTCACCCGCTCGACCTGCCTGAGGTCGGTCCCGACGATCATGCAGTTCTCCACGGCGAACGCGTTGTCGGACAGGTAGTCGACCGCCTTCTGGGCATCCTCGTACTTGTCGTAGGTCCCGAGCGACATCGGGTAGTCCAGGATGAGGCCACCGATCGGGATCCGCGATCGCCCTGACATGTTCGGTTGCGAGCTCATAGGAACATTCTTGCCCATTGCGGGCAGAAGCTACATGTCTGGGCAGACCTCAGCTGAACGGTCTGACCCGGCTCAGCCACGGAGCTCATAGTCCTTCAGCAGGCGACGACCGATAATCATCCGCTGGATGTCCGCCGTTCCCTCGCCGATGAGCAGCATCGGCGCCTCACGGTAGAGCCGCTCGATCTCGTACTCCTTGGAGTAGCCGTAGCCGCCGTGGATGCGGAACGAGTCCTCGACGACCTGAGAGCAGTACTCGGAGGCCAGGTACTTCGCCATGCCGGCCTCGAGGTCGTTGCGCTCGCCGGAGTCCTTGAGCCGCGCCGCCCGGACCATCATCTGGTGGCCGGCCTCGATCTTGGTGGCCATCTCAGCCAGGCGGAACAGCACCGCCTGGTGCTCGGCGATCTTCTTGCCGAAGGTCTCACGCTGCTGGGCGTAGTCGATCCCGAGCTCGAACGCCCGCAGTGCGACCCCGCAGGCCCGCGCGGCGACGTTGACCCGGCCCACCTCGACTCCGTCCATCATCTGGTAGAAGCCCTTGCCCGGCTCGCCACCCAGCAGCTGGGCGGAGCTGGTCCGGTAGTTGTCGAGAATGAGCTCGGTCGTGTCGACGCCCTTGTAGCCCATCTTGTCGATCTTGCCGGGAACGGTCAGGCCGGGAGCCGTCTCACCGAAGCCGGGCTCCTTCTCGACCAGGAAGGTGGACATGTTCTTGTAGACCGAGTCGGCCCCGGTGTCGGTCTTGACGAGCACCGCAACCAGGTTCGAGCTCCCGCCGTTGGTCAGCCACATCTTCTGACCGTTGATGGTCCACTCACCGTCACCGCCGAGCACGGCCTTGCTCTTGATCGCGGCAACGTCGGACCCGCAGTTCGGCTCGGACATGGAGAACGCCCCGCGGACCTCACCAGTCGCCATCCGGGGCAGGTACCTCTGCTTCTGCTCCTCCGTGCCGTGCTGGATCAACAGGTAGGCGACGATGAAGTGCGTGTTGATGATGCCGCTGACGCTCATCCAGCCGCGGGCGATCTCCTCCACGCACAGACCGTAGGTCAGCAGCGACTCGCCCAGGCCTCCGTACTCCTCGGGGATCATCAGGCCGAAGATCCCCATCTCCTTCATGGCCTCGACGATCTGGGTCGGGTACTCGTCCTTCTTCTCGAGCTCCATGGCGACCGGAATGATCTGCTCGTCGACGAACTGTCGGACCAGTTTGAGCAGCTCGTTCTGCTCATCGGTCAGGCCCTCGGTGTGCTGCAGTCGTGCCATCGCCGTATGCCGCCCTCACGTGTGAAGTTCACTGTTTCTCAGCCAGGATTGCCCGGCCAGGACTTCCGAGGCCGAGCTACACAGCGAGTATGCCGAGTCGTCGCCTCTTCAGCACAGTAACTGGTCGTGTGAATCCCACCACGGACCACCATCCGGACAGACCACCACCCCGGCAGACCATCCCGTCAACACCCGTCACCCCAGCTCCCGTCACCCCAGCTCCCATCACCCCAGCACCCCAGCAGAAAGTGCTTGCGACCAGGCGCCCGACGTGTGAACCTTGAAAGGAGATCGCGCCGACAGGGTGCGCCAGATCCAAGGAGGGCCGTGAGATGACAACGACTGCGCGTTGTGGTGCCTACGCCCAATCCCTCCCCTTCTTGGAGATCTCCCTTGTCACACAGAGACCATGGATACACCAGCAGTGACGAGTACGACAGTTCTGGCGAGTCCCCGACCGCTCTGACTCCCCTCGAGCCCACGGCTCGTCCGAGGCCCCCGGGGCCGACCATCCTTCTGAATGACTTTCGCGACGGCGGGCTTGCCGTCGACACCGTTCCCGACGGACCGCCCGAGGGCGAGCGCTGGTCCAGCTGGGATGGCGCCCAGCACGGTCCCGGCCCGCGGCCGGACTGGGTCATCACCGATCTCGGCGCCGTGGACGAGGATCTGGGCATCCTGAAGACCGGCAAGGAAGCCGACGTCCATGTCATTCGCCGCTGGGTTCCTGGCAGCGACACAGAGATCCACATGGCCGCCAAGCGGTTCCGCGACTCCGAGCACCGGATGTTCCACCGGGACGCCGGCTATCTCGAGGGCCGCAGGGTCCGGCGCAGCCGCGAGATGCGCGCCATGGCGCGACGCACCGAGTTCGGGAAGCAGATGATCTCGAGCCAGTGGGCCAATGCCGAGTTCAACGCCCTGGGCAAGCTGTGGAGTCTCGGCCTGCCGGTCCCCTATCCGGTGCAGATCGACGGCACCGAGGTGCTCATGGAGTTCATCGGGGATCAGGGGGAGTCTGTGTCAGCCGCGCCACGGCTGGCGGGGACCCGTCCCGGTCCGGACCTCCTGGCCGATCTCTTCGAACAGTTCCGCTCCACCGTGCGGCAGCTGGCCGAGAGGGGCTGGGCCCACGGAGACCTGTCGCCGTACAACGTCCTCCTGCACCATGACCGCCTCGTCATTATCGACTGGCCGCAGATCGTTGACATCATCGGGAACCCCCGGGGACCCGAGTTCCTGCAGCGCGACTGTCACAACATGTGTGCCTGGTTCACGAGCCGTGGTCTTGCCGTCGATGACGAGGAAGAGCTCTTCGGCGACTTCATGGCGGCGGCCACGTCGCGATGGTGAGCGGGGGTACTCTCCCGCCATGCACCCCGCCGTGAACGCTGCTCTCACGCGCCGAGCGGTGCTGGCCGGAGCCGTCGCCCTGCCGTGGCTGGTTGCCTGCAGCCCTGGCGTGGGTATGCCTCCGGGGGTCGACCTGGACGAGGGGACCTTCTCCTCCAGGTTCTGGCCCAGCCAGGAGGTGCGATGGCGGCTGGCCCGCCCTGCCCGTCAGGGCTCCCTCACGGCGCACCAGCCCCTGGTGGTGGCCCTGCACGGCCATGGAGGTGACGCCGACTGGCCCTTCGAAGGCCTCCACCTCGAGCGCCACGTCGCGGCGACCGGGCTGGCCATGGCGACGGTCGATGGCGGCGACTTCTACTGGCACGCGAGGCGATCAGGTATCGACCCCGCCCGGATGGTCGTCGATGACCTCCTGCCACTCCTAGCCGCCAAGGGGCTCGCGACCGGCCGGATCGGCCTGATCGGATGGTCGATGGGCGGGTACGGCGCGCTCCTGATGGCCAGCAGGCTCGGGCCCAAGCGGGTGGCCGGCGTGGTTGCGGTCAGTGCGGCCCTGTGGCAGTCCCCCGGCGACAGCGCCCCCGGTGCCTTCGACGACCGCGCCGACTTCGCCCGCAACGACGTGTTCGCCCGGCGACGCGATCTGGCCCGCATCCCGATCCGCCTGGACTGCGGAAGCGCTGACCCCTTCATCGCAGCCAACCGGGCCTTCGCCCGCGGGCTCCCCAGTGCCGCAGCAACCTTCGACCCCGGCGGCCACACCGAGGACTACTGGACAGCCCACGCGGCTGCACAGCTGACCTGGCTCAGCAAGCACCTCAGGTGACACGCCAGCGCCAGATCCACCGCGCTCGCTGCCCCCGACCACCGAATCGGGACCTTGCATGACCCGAACCGGTGGTCTGGCGACAGGAAGGCGGCATCGAGCTGGTCAGCTGGTGGGGCGCTCCCACTTCTCCTGACGGGTCATCGCGGCGGCACGGCCCTTGGCGGAGATGACCAGGGCCATCTTGCGCGAGGCCTCGTCGATCATCTCGTCGCCGAGCATGACCGCGCCCTTCTTGCCGCCGGCCTCCGAGGTGAAGAAGTCGTAGGCGTCCAGGATGTTCTCGGCATGGTCATAGTCGCTCTGGCGAGGGCTGTAGACCTCGTTCGCCGGGGCGAGCTGCCCCGGGTGCAGAACCCACTTGCCGTCGAATCCGAGGGCCGCGGATCGCCCGGCGACCCGGCGGAAGCCCTCGACGTCCTTGATCTGCAGGTAGGGGCCGTCGATCGCCTGCTTGTCGTAGGCGCGGGCCGCCATCAGGATCGACATGAGGATGTGGTGGTAGGCATCGCCCACGTCATACCCCTGGGGCTGCTCACCCACCACGAGGCTCTTCATGTTGATGGAGGCCATGAAGTCGGCCGGCCCGAAGATGATCGTCTCGACCCGCTGGCTCGCCGCGGCGATGGCATTGACGTTGGTGAGGCCGAGCGCGTTCTCGATCTGGGCCTCGATGCCGATCCTGCCGACTTCCAGGCCGTTGGACTTCTCGATCTGGGTCAGCAGCAGGTCGAGCGCGACGACCTGCTCGGGCGTCTGGACCTTGGGCAACATGATGGCGTCCAGGTTGGCGCCGGCCCCCTCGACGACCTCGACGACATCCAGGTACGTCCACTGCGTCGTCCAGTCGTTGACGCGGACGGTGCGGATCGTGTCGCCCCAGCCACCCTCGTTGAGGCCCGCGACGATGTTCTTGCGCGCGTCCGGCTTCGCCAGTGGTGCCACGGCGTCCTCGATATCCAGGAACACCTGGTCGGCGCCAAGCCCCCGGGCCTTGTCGATCATCTTGATGCTGGAGCCAGGAACCGCGAGGTTCGAGCGACGGGAACGCAGCGGGCGTAGGGAAGGTGAAGGCACATAGGTCATGGTGGGAGGCTACCCAGAGGTATGCCGGCTCGCCACCGATTCGGCGGGGTGACCTTGCCCACCCCGCCCGAAGAGAGCGGACTAGGCTCAGGGCGTGACCGACCTGAACGCACTTCTCTCCGAGGCAGGCAAGAAGTCCGGAATGCTGTGGATCGACGTCCCGGGCGACCGGGCCTGGCCCGCGTGGCATGTGTGGCTTGACGGCACGGCGTACGTCGTCTCCGGTCCCGGCGAGCAGAACCTGCCCTGGCTTCCCACGGAGCTCTCGGTGACCTTCCGCAGCAAGAGCACCGGCGGAAAGCTGGTGACCGTGCCGGCGAACGCCATCATCGTCAGGCCCGACGACGAGGGCTGGGAGGCGGCCACCACCGCCCTGAAGGGGTCCCGCCTCAACGCCCCTGCCGGGGACACCATCGCCAGGTGGGCGACCGACAACACCGTCTACGCGCTGACCCCCCATGGCGAGGCCGTGCAAGGGCCGGGCAGTTACTCGCAGGAGTCAGGAGTGGCACGGCCGGCCCCGACGTCGGCCACCACCCGCACCTGGAACCCATGGCATATCAAGGGCCGACCGAAGTGGCGTCGCGGCACCCGCCACTGATCCGGATACCCTTGGCGCCGTGAGCCCCATGACGCGCGTCTTCGTCGCACGCCTGGCAGCACTGAGCGTGTTCGACCCACTCGGTGATCAGGTGGGCCGTGTTCGTGACGTCGTCGTCCACCTCAGCTCGAGCCGGCGCGCCCCGTCCGTGATCGGCCTCGTAGTCGAGGTGCCCGGCCGGCGGCGGGTCTTCGTGCCGATGACCCGGGTCACCAGCGTCGACGCCGGACAGGTCATCACCACCGGGCTGGTCAACATGCGCCGGTTCGAGCAGCGGACCGGCGAGACGCTGGTGCTGGCCGAGCTGTTCGACCGCCTGATCCGGGTCAGCACGCCCGACGAGTCGTTCGAGGCAACGGTCGAGGACATCGCCATCGAGCAGGAGCCCAACCGGGACTGGGTCATCGTCAAGGTGTTCGCCCGCAAGGGATCCGGTGGCACCCGCAGCATCTCCCGGCTCGGCCGGCGTCGCGGCGAGACGGTGCTGGTGGACGTCCAGGAGGTGACCGGACTGCAGCAGGAGGACCAGGACCAGAGCATTGCGAGGTTCCTGGAGAGCTATGGGGACCTTAAGCCAGCCGACCTCGCCGAGGTCATCCACGATCTCAACCCCACCCGCCGGGGTGCCGTGGCCGATGCGCTGGACGACGAGAAGCTTGCCGATCTTCTCGAGGAGCTGCCCGAGGACGACCAGGTGGAGATCCTGCGCGGCCTGGGCCGGGAGCGGGCCGCCGACGTCCTGGAGGCCATGCAGCCCGACGACGCGGCTGACCTGCTCTCGGAGCTGTCACCGGAGAACGCGGAGGAGCTGCTCCGGCTGATGGAGCCCGACGAGGCTGCCGACCTGCGCCGCCTGCTCACCTATGACGAGGACACCGCCGGTGGCCTGATGACAACCGAACCGGTGATCCTGGGTCCCGAGGCCACGATCGCCGAGGCCCTGGCCGTGGTCCGCCGGGTCGAGCTGTCGCCCGCCCTTGCCGCGACGGTGTTCGTCTGCCGGCCTCCCCTGGAGACCCCGACCGGCAAGTTCCTCGGGCTGGTCCACATCCAGCGACTCCTGCGCGACCCGCCCCACGCGTTCATCGGCAGCATCCTGGACAAGGACCTGGAGCCGCTGACCCCCGATGCCCCGATCGGCCGGGTCACCCGCATGCTCGCGACGTACAACCTGGTCGGGGTCCCCGTGGTCGACGAGGACGGCCGCCTGGTGGGCGCGGTGACCGTCGACGACGTGCTCGACCACCTCCTTCCCGAGGACTGGCGCGAGGAGCGGAACGACGAGCGGCACGAGGTGACCGATGGCGCGTGAACGTCCCAGCCGGGCTCCCCGGCTGGACCAGCCCCGCGAGGCCAGGCGTGCCCTGTTCACCAGGCCGCAGGTCGACCCCGACACGTTCGGGCGCTTCGCCGAGAAGTTCGCGCGCTACATGGGAACAGCCAAGTTCCTCGTCTACATGACGGTCTTCGTCACGCTGTGGATCACGATCAACGTGGTCGGGATCCTTGGCTTCAAGTGGGACATCTACCCGTTCATCTTCCTCACCCTCATCCTCAGCCTGCAGGCCTCGTATGCCGCACCACTGATCCTGCTCGCCCAGAACCGCCAGACAGACCGTGACCGGGTCGCTCTCGAACAGGACCGGGCCAGCAACGAACGCAACCTGGCCGACACCGAGTTCCTCACGCGTGAGGTTGCCTCGTTACGAATTGCCTTGCGGGACATGGCAACCCGTGACTTCCTACGCTCCGAGCTGCGTTCACAGCTGGACGAGATGGAGCAGCGCGGCGTGCGGCTCAAGGCAGGCAAGAGGGCGTCCGAGCCGGGTGAGGCATCGCCTGGTGCGCGGAAGGGCCCGAAACCGACTTAGCATTGAGCCATGCCAGTTCCGTCGCAGGACGCCCTGTTCGCCGCCCTCTCCAAGGTCATCGACCCCGAGATCCGCAAACCCGTCACCGAGCTCGGGATGGTCGAGTCGGTCGATGTCGACGAGTCCGGTCTTGCGTCGGTCACGATCCTGCTGACCGTCTCGGGCTGCCCGCTCAAAGAGACCCTCACCAACGACACCACAGCAGCCCTGCTGACGGTCGAGGGAGTCACCAGTGTGAAGGTGACCCTGGGGGTCATGAGCGACGAGCAACGCACCGAGCTGCGGACCACCCTGCGCGGCGGCAACACCGAACGCGAGATCCCGTTCGCCAAGCCGGGCAGCCTCACCCGGGTCTACTGTGTGGCCTCCGGCAAGGGCGGGGTCGGCAAGTCGACGGTGACCGTCAACCTGGCGGTCGCCATGGCACAGGAGGGCCTGCGGGTCGGTGTCGTCGACGCCGACGTCTACGGCTTCTCGGTGCCGCGCATGCTCGGCACCGAACGTCGTCCGACCCAGGTCGACGATATGATCCTGCCGCCGCTGGCCCACGACGTGAAGGTCATCTCGATCGGCATGTTCGTCCCGGGCAACCAGCCGGTGGTCTGGCGCGGCCCGATGTTGCACCGGGCCCTGCAGCAGTTCCTGGGCGACGTGTTCTGGGGCGACCTGGACGTGTTGCTGCTCGACCTGCCGCCGGGAACCGGCGACATCGCCATCTCGGTCGCACAGCTCATTCCGGGCGCCGAGATCCTCATCGTCACGACCCCCCAGAAGGCCGCTGCCGAGGTGGCCGAGCGCGCCGGTTCCATCGCCCTGCAAACACATCAGCGAATCGCAGGGGTCATCGAGAACATGTCGTGGCTGGAGCTTGCGGACGGCACCCACCAGGAGATCTTCGGGTCCGGCGGGGGCCAGGTCGTCGCCGACTCCCTGACCCGGCTCGTCGGCGCTCCAGTCCCGCTGCTGGGCCAGATCCCGCTGGACACCCTGCTGCGCGAGGGCGGTGACAGCGGCATGCCGGTCGTGCTGAGTCAGCCCAGCAGCCCGTCGGCCGTTGTCCTGCGCGGGATCTCCCGTGGCCTCTCGAGTCGCTCGCGCGGCCTCGCGGGCCGCTCGCTCGGACTAACTCCCGCCGGCCGCTGACACCCAGCCACCCAGCCAGCCAACCCGCAGACCCTAGGTGGCGTCCTCGTCATACGGGGTGGGCTTCTCCGGATCATGGCCGGGGAATGCCGAGGACGCCTTCATGCTGTCGGGCTGGACATCCCCCGATGTGGACGAGTCGCCGTCGTCGGGCCCATCGTCCAAGAGTGCCTCGCGAACGATGCGGCGAGGGTCGTACTGACGAGGGTCGTAGGACTTCCAGTCGACGTCATCGAAGTCCGGCCCCATCTGCTCACGCAGCTGCACCTTGGCCGTGTCGGCCATGCCCCTGAGCTGCCTGACCAGCCTGGCGAGCTTGGCTGAGTACTCCGGCATCCGGTCGGGGCCGATCACCAAGAGGGCTGCGACCACGAGGATCACAAACTCCCAGCCGTTGATGTCGAACACGTGTGGACCTCGTCACTGCCGAAGGGCGCTCAGTTAGCCGCTTGCAGAGTCATCTTGACAGTTCGCTCCGCCTTGCCGCGCCGCACCGTCAATTCAACCACCTGGCCGACCGACTTCGCCCGGATCGCCACCACGAACCCGTCAGGGTCAGTGACCGGTCGGTTGTCGAACTTGATGATCACCTCGCCGGGTCGCAACCCCGCCTTGTCAGCCGGACCGCCCTTGGCGACCGGGGGGCTGCCGTTCTGGGCCTTGTCCGCGATCTTGACGCCATCACCCTTGTAGGTGGTGTCGATCAGGATGCCGATGACCGGGTGCGTGGCCTTGCCATTGGCGATCAGCTGCTCAGCGGTCTTGCGGACCTGGTCACTGGGAATCGCGAAACCAACGCCGATACTGCCGGACTGCCCGTCAGCTGAGGAGCTCGCGACGCGGGCTATCGCGGAGTTCACCCCGATCACCCGGCCCGCCATATCGAGCAACGGGCCGCCGGAGTTGCCCGGGTTGATCGCCGCGTCGGTCTGGATGGCGTTGATGAACGAGGCGCTCGAGGCGCCGGCCCCGCCCGCGGTCACCGGGCGGTTCAGCGCGCTGATGATGCCACTGGTCACGGTGCTGTCCAGACCCAGCGGGGCACCCACGGCGATCACCGGATCGCCCACGACCACCGCCGAAGAGGCCCCCAGCGCGAGCGCCGGCAGGTTGCGCCGGTTCACCCGGATCACGGCCAGGTCGTAGGACTCGTCGCGGCCGACGACCGTGGCATCCACGCTCTTGCCATCGGAGAAGAGCACGGTGATCTTGCCCTTCGAGGTGGCGGCCTCGACCACATGGTTGTTGGTCAGGATGTAGCCGTCCTTCTGCATCACGAATCCTGAACCCGTGCCCGCGACGCCGGGGCCGCTCACCTTGATCGTCACCACGCTGGGCAGAATCCTGGACGCGATGGAGGCGATCGAACCACTCGGGCGAGCTGTCGATCCGGCAGGTGCAGCGGGCAACGCCACGGGGCCGCTGTCACCGCGGCTCACCAGGTAGGCCCCTGCCATCCCGCCGAGCAGGGCAGCCACCAGGGCAATCGCGAGCGCGCCTGCCGCGATCGCCGAGACAGCTCCGGCACCAAGGCCCGACAGCCCCTGCCGGGCCTGCTGAGGTCCGCCCCCGGGGCGCTGCGTTGTCACCGGCGAGACCGACGCAGGGGCAGGTTCAGCCGGTGGCGGGCTCTGGTACAGGAATGGACTGCCGGTAGGCGGGGGATAGCTCACGACGGGCACGGTGCTCTCGTGGTTCACCGGAGCGGTGGACTGCTCAGCAGCGCCGGCGGGGAGCGGGTAGCCCCCGATGGGCACGGTGCGCTCTAGGTTCACCGGCGCCGTGGACTGCTCAGCGGCCTGGTCGTCCTGCCCGCCAAGAGGGCGCGGTTCCTCATTCATGGGTCAATTGTGCCCGTTGGGCAATGACCCCGGCCACTCCGCCGGTGTCCGGGGCGCGAGGACCCACGGTCATCTGGTCCCCGTCGCCACTCGTCCGAGCGCGAAGCCCCTGCGAGCCCGCGCAGGCGTGACGGTCTTGGTCCGGTCGGGGGCACGGTGCGCGAGGGCCGTCCGCAGCTGTGAGCGCCCCCGGTGAATACGCGAACGAACGGTGCCGAGCTTGATGCCCAGGGTGGCCGCGATCTCCTCGTAGGACAGACCCTCGATGTCGCACAGCACGACGGCCGCGCGGAAGTCCGGGGACAGGGCGTCAAGAGCGCGCTGGACGTCATCGTCGAAATGGCTGTCGGTGTAGGACTGCTCGGGACCGACCTCGCGACTGGGCAGCCGGGCAGCCGCATCGTCGGAGAGCGCATCGAAACGGATCCGCTGTTTGCGGCGCATCTTGTCCAGGAAGGCATTGGTCGTGATGCGGTGCAGCCAGCCCTCGAAGGTGCCGGGCTGGTAGGAGCCCAGCGAGCGGAACACCCGGATGAAGACGTCATGGGTCAGGTCCTCGGCGTCATGCATGTTGCCGGTCAGGCGATAGGCCAGACGGTAGACCCTGGCTGAGTGCTCTGTGACGATCTCGTCCCAGGTCGGTGCGACCCAGGCTTCACCCATGTGGTCATCGGCACTCGACGGCTCGAGCGCTGGCTGGGTAACCGCGCGGTCACGCGTGGTGGTCACGTCATCTTCCTTCGGCTGGCAGGTTTGGTACCCGTAATGCTTCCGGACCAACCTGAGAGGTTGCTGGGTATGACGGGCGGTTCGCCCCCGTGCGGCGCCGCACCCCCTCAGCCTCATCCAAACCGCCCGCGACGGGCAGTAGGGTGAGGCTCATGAGTGCACAGAAGCCGGCCAGCTGGGCCTACTCCGAGGAGTTCATCGCGGAGACCGAGGTCATCGAGAAGGCCCGGGTGCGCAGCGAGGAGCTGGGCTGTGTCCCCGTCATGCCGGGGGCCGGCGCAGCCCTGCGTCTGCTCGCCGCCGCGGTCAACGCCAGGGCGGTCGTCGAGGTCGGCACCGGTGCCGGCGTCTCGGGCCTGTGGCTCATGTCCGGTATGCCGTCGGACGGGATCCTGACGACCATTGACGTCGAGGCCGAGAACCAGCGGGCGGCCCGGGCGGCCTACGCCTCTGCCGGCATCGCCTCCCAGCGCACCAGGGTCATCACGGGCCGCGGCCTGGACGTGCTCCCCCGCCTGACCGACGGGGCATACGACATGGTCGTGATCGATGCCGAGAAGGCGGAGTACCCGCTGTACGTCGAGCAGGCCCTGCGTCTGCTCCGCTCGGGCGGAGTCCTCGTCCTGGACAACATGCTCTGGCATGACAAGGTCGCCGACCCTGCCACTCGCGACGAGACCACCACCACGTTGCGCGAGCTGGGCAAGGAGCTACGCGACAACGAGGCGCTGATTCCGGCTCTGCTCCCGGTCGGCGACGGGATCCTTGCTGCCGTCAAGCGATAGCCGACCCGGTCAGAGCCGCGGGTCGTCAACCGCGGACACCGCCGGGCCCCGCAGGCGACCTGTCCTTTACACGGCCCTGGTGACTTGTGCAAATTGGATGCACCCGCTGATTGCTGGCACCATCGCTGCCCAAGCCCGGACAGGGCTGTTCAGCAACTGCGGAAGGATCTTCAGTTGATAGTTTTCGGAATCGTGCTCCTCATCGTGGGATGGCTCTTGACCATCCCCATCCTGTCGACCATCGGCGGCATCCTGTTGGTGGTTGGCGTCGTCCTCTGGATCCTCGGCTCCATGGGCCGCGCAGTAGGCGGCCGCAAGCACTACTACTGACAGACCCCCAACCGGACGGGACGACGGGGTGCAGCTCGACACATCGGGACGCGGAGCGTGTCCGCCGGACGCGGGGTGGTTCCTGACCTCCCGCGAGCGAGGTAACGCCTCGACCCGGCTGGATGCCCGCCATCCCGGTGGCGCCCCGTGGACCGAGGGCAACCTGGTGCGTCCCCTCGTCCACGGCGCGGCGTACTTCGCGGAGCTGCATACCCGGGTCTCACAGATGCGTGACGGAGACCTGTTGATGTTCGCCGACTGGCGCGGTGACCCGGACGAACGCCTCACCGGCAGCCCGGGCACCGAGGTCGGAACGGTGTTCGCCCAGGCGGCCAGGCGCGGCGTCGACGTCCGCGGCCTCCTGTGGCGCTCCCACTGGGACCGCCTCGCCTTCTCTGCCGCCCAGAACCGACAGCTCGGAGACGAGATCAACGACGCCGGGGGCCAGTGCCTCCTGGACATGCGAGTGCGTACCGGGGGGTCGCACCACCAGAAGTTCGTGATCCTGCGCCACAGTGACCGGCCCGAGCTCGACGTCGCCTTCCTCGGTGGCATCGACCTGTGCCACGGCCGCCGCGACGACGCCTCTCACCGGGGCGACCCGCAGCCGATGTCGATCGCTGCCGCCTACGGGCCGCGACCGCCCTGGCACGACATCCAGCTCGCCATCAGCGGACCGGCCGTAGGCGACGTGGAGACGGTGTTCCGCGAACGGTGGGAAAACCCCCAGGCTCTCAGCCGCAGCCCGATCCACTGGCTGGCGGACCGCGCCCGGCACGACAACCCCTCCAGGACGCCGCTGCCACCCCAGCACCCTGACCCCGACCCGGCGGGACCTCACCCGGTTCAGCTGCTGCGCACCTATCCGCGGCGCCTGGGTGGCTACCCCTTCGCACCTTCCGGAGAGCGAAGCGTGGCACTCGGCTACACCAAGGCCATCAACCAGGCCCGGCACCTGATCTACCTCGAGGACCAGTACCTGTGGTCGCCGGAGGTCGCAGCCACGCTCGCGGTGGCGCTGCAACGCAACACAGAGCTGCACCTGGTAGCCGTCCTCCCGCGATTCCCCGACCAGGACGGCCGCATCTCCCGGCCGCCGAACCTGATCGGGCGCGATCGCGCGATCGCGACCCTGCACGAGGTGGCGCCTGGCAGGGTCGCGATCTACGGCCTGGAGAGCCCGGAGTGCGTGCCGGTCTACGTGCACGCCAAGGTCTGCATCATCGACGACCAGTGGGCGTCAGTGGGTTCCGACAACTTCAACCGCAGATCCTGGACTCACGACTCCGCGCTCGCCGCAGCGGTCAACGACCCCGGGTACGCCAGGACGCTGCGACTCCAGCTCGCCGGTGAGCACCTCGATCGGCCGGGGCCGTTGGCGGATCTGCACGACCCGGCACACCTGTTCACCGCCTTCGCCGACAGCGCCGCCCGGCTGCAACGCTGGCATGACGGCGGGCAGCGCGGGACACGACCTCCCGGCCGACTGCGACCAGTCGCTGACGGCCCGCTCACGCCATTCACCCGAGCCTGGGCCACGGTGCTCTACCACCTCGTCTATGACCCCGACGGACGACCGATCAGGCAGCGGATACGGCGCTCCTTCTGAGCTGCCACCCCTGCGGCAGCCGCCCCACCCACACACACCAGCGGGATCGGGATCTTCTCCCCTCCCGACAGCAGCGAGCCCCGACCGGCACCCGGTCGGGGCTCGTCCACATTCCGCCCAGCCGTTCAGGGGACTCAGCTGTTCAGCGGACTCTCAGCTGACGCCGGGGCAATCCTGAATGGCCTTGCCCAGCGCGGACGCTTCGCCCGGCGTCATCTCGACGACCAGGCGGCCACCACCCTCGATCGGCATCCGCAGCACAATGCCACGGCCTTCCTTGGTGACCTCAAGCGGCCCGTCTCCGGTCCTCGGCTTCATCGCCGCCATGGGTATCCCTCTTCCGTAACTTGTCTGGGGTCATTCTCGTCAGCGCACGCGCGGCCCAAGACCTCCGTTGCACACTCTTAGGACACCATTATCGTGCCAACGTCCCCCAGTAGGGAAATCTGGGTACGACAGTGCTACGACATACTGCCGTTGGCACATGTATTCGTGGACCAAAGCCGGTGCGCGGACCTCAGGACAAGGAGCTGACCAGAGATGGCAAAGCAGGAGATCGAGCACGGGACCAGGGAATCATCTTCAGCTGGCTCGACGTCACCGGATTCAGCCGTGCTGCTCGACGTCACCGAGGGCGTGGCGACCGTGACCCTGAACCGCCCCGACGCGATGAACGCCCTCGACATAGCCACCAAGAACCTGCTGCTGGCGACCCTCCAGCACGTGGCGGAGGACTCGGCCGTGCGCTGCGTCGTGCTGACCGGCGTCGGGCGGGCCTTCTGCGTGGGCCAGGACCTGCGAGAGCACATCACCCTGCTGTCCACCCGGGACGAGTCGCTGTGGTCGACGGTGCCGGAGCACTACAACCCCATCGTGGAGCTGCTCGCCACGATGAACAAGCCGGTCATCGCCGCGATCAACGGCGTCGCTGCCGGCGCAGGCGCATCCTTCGCCTTCGCCGCCGACCTGCGCGTCATCGTCGACACGGCCGGCTTCAACCTGGCCTTCGCCGGCATCGCGTTGTCCTGCGACTCGGGCGCGAGCTGGACCCTGCCGCGCCTGATCGGCACCGCCAGGGCCAAGGAGCTGCTGATGTTCCCGCGCACGGTCCCGGCGGCTGAGGCACTCGAGCTCGGCATGGTCAACCGCGTGGTCAGCGCGCAGGAGCTCGCCGCCGTCGTCGGCGAGCTCGCCCGGACCCTGGCCGCGGGCCCGACCCTGGCCTACGGCTCCATCCGCCGCGCGGTCGCCTTCTCCGCTGGTCACCCGCTGAGCGAGTCCCTTGCCCATGAAGCCGAACAGATGGATGTGACCGGCGGTAGCCAGGACCACGCCGCTGCGGTGGCGGCCTTCCTCGCCAAGGAGAAGCCAGCCTTCCAGGGCCGCTGAAGAACGCCCGCGCGTTCAGGAGACGCGACGGACCAGCGTGAAGCCGTCCTCGGAGTGGACCAGCACATAGGTCTTGCCGGGGTGCAGGATCGCCGCGTACCTCACCGGGTCAGCCATCGCGGGGTTCTGGGTCGTGTTGGCGATCAGGACGTACTCCGGTACCACTGGTGCGGCCATGCCGACGAAGAACACCCGGGTACGGTGCGGGAGCATGTTGATGAGGCCGAGGTCGGTCTCGACGGTCGCGCCGTCAGGAATCTTCGACAGGATCCGCTCCGCGGCCGGCGCCCGCGGGCTGGCCCGGTAGGTCGCGGGATCGACCAGCTGATGGAACGAGAAGCGCGTGGTGAGGAACAACCCGACCAGCAGAGCCAGGGTCGGCGCCGCACGGGCGTACACGCGCAACGGCTTCCAGCTGTCACGCCGGGCTCGCCGCACTCCGTCGATCAGGGCGGCGAACACTATCGGCATCAGGACCAGGTCGTAGTGGTACAGCTGGCCCCAGAAGTTCTGGTTGGTCGAGACGAAGCGCCAGGCCAGCGTGGGCACCACGACGAGCAGCAGGGGCGACTGCGTGGCCAGGAAGGCCGTCACCCCGAGCAACAACAGCACCGTGGTTGCCCGGGGTTCGGATGTCACCACCTCGAGAGGCAGGGCGAGAAGCCGGTGCAGCAGGGAGCCACCTGTTCCCGACTGTGCCGTCAGCTCGGACAACCGGCCACTGCCATCTGCCCTGAAGGCCGGGATCAGGACCTTCATCGTGAGCGCGGCCGAGGCGAGGCCGAACGCGGCGAGGCCGAGACCCCATCGCCGGGCGCCGACCAGCACGAGCACCAGGCCGAGAGCAGCCACGGTGAGCCCGAGGTCCTCTTTCACCAGCACGAGAGGCGCCGCCCAGGCCACCACGGCCGGCCAACGCCCCGCGAGGAACGCCTCCAGGGCGAACGCCAGCAACGGCACTGCCAGGCACACCTCATGGAAGTCGAAGTCCACCGCCGACTGGATGCCGAACGACATACCGAAGGCCAGGCCGACCGCGACCCCGGGCCAGCGGCCCAGGTGTCGCATCCCTGCCCGACTGATGGGGACGACGCCCAGAGCGATCACCACGGCCTGGCCGACGAGCAACGTCACGGGAGTCGGAACCAGCCGGTAGAACGGCGCGAAGACCGCGATGGCCGGGTTCCAGTGGTCGCCCAGGAAGTTGTGGCCGGCACCCTCGATGTCGACGATCGGGGCCTGGAGGTGGGCATAGTGGCCGATTGCCTGCTCGAAGATCCCCAGGTCGAACGACCAGACCGCCAGCCGGTGGAACCGGGCCACCGAGATGGTTGCGTAGAGGCAGGCGAAGACCAGCGCCATCGCCCACGGCAGCGCCCGCTCCCAGGTAGCGGGAACGGGAGCGAGATCCCCGGCGCTCTCGTCCTCGTCGGACACGCTGCTGGTCACCGTCTCGCCCTGGTCCACCCGACCAGTGTCGCTCAGGACGTCGTCACCCGCGGCGTCGGGCCGCGCTCGTGCCGTGCCTGCCCCTGCGCCTGCCCTGCACCTGCACCTGCCCTGCACCTGCACCTGCACCTGCGAGAGGTTCCTGATGGATCAGGGGTCTGCGGCGGGTAGTCGATCGGCGGGACGAAACGCAGGAGGGCCCAGACCCACCACACCTGGCCCGCGAGCCCCGCGAGAATCAGGAACCCGGTCCGCCACGCCATCCAGCGGGGAGGCCGGTCCTGCCAGCCGCCGCCGATCAGGACCACGGTGAGCGGGAACAGCGGAAGCAGATGACGGATCAGGCTGGTCGATGG
>DASVKO010000067.1:0-2444 GCA_036385355.1 Dermatophilaceae bacterium | reverse complement strand
CGTGCCCGTGCGGGGCAGGTCGTCCCTTAGTGTTGGGCGCATGCCGCTCGACTACAAGATCGCCGAACGTACTCTGGCCAATGGCTTGCGGGTCATCGTCAGTGAGGACCACAGCGTCCCCAACGTCACCGTCAACCTCTGGGTCAACGTGGGCTCGCGCCACGAGGTCGAAGGGCGCACCGGTTTCGCGCACCTGTTCGAGCATCTGATGTTCCAGGGCTCGCGCAACGTGGCGTCGGGGGAGCACTTCTCGGCGCTCATGGCGGCGGGCGGCCGGCTCAACGCCACGACCTGGTTCGATCGCACGAACTTCTTCGAGACGGTGCCGCGCGGTGCGATGGACCTGGCGCTGTGGATGGAGGCAGACCGGCACGGTCACCTGCTGGACGCGGTCAACCAGGAGAACCTCGACAACCAGTGCGACGTGGTCAAGGAGGAGAAGCGGCAGCGTTACGACAACATGCCCTACGGCAACGCCCTGATCGACATCTACGCGGCGATCTTCCCCAAAGGCCACCCGTACCACCACGCGACCATCGGGTCCATGGCCGACCTGGATGCCGCCAGCGTGCAGGACGTGCACGACTTCTTCCGCTCCCACTACGGGCCTGACAACACCGTCCTCGCCCTGGTGGGCGACCTCACCCCGGACGAGGGCTTCGCTGCGGCCGAGCGGTATTTCGGCCCGTTGCCGGCCACTGCTGCCGCCCGTCGCGAGCCGGTCGAGCCGTTGGCCCCCCTGACCGAGCCGGTTCGGGACGAGCACGTCGAGGATGTCCCCTCCGACCATCTGTACCTCGCGTTCCGCCTGCCGGTCGACGACACCCCTGAGTTCTTCGCCTCGTCCCTGGCGATGGACATCATCGGCGGCCTGACGACCTCCCGGCTCTGCCAGCGGCTGGTTCGCCGGGAGCAGAGCGCCACCAGCGTCTCGGCCCACGCGATGGGCTTCGTCGACGGAGTCTCGCTGGGGTTCATCGAGATTGACATCGCCGACGGCTTCAGCGCCGATGATGTCGAGGCAGCCGCCTGCGAGGAGCTGGTCCGGTTCGCCGACCAGGGGCCGACCGAGATCGAGATGGAGTCGGCGATGGCCCAGACCGAGCGCGGCTGGTTGTCGTCCCTGGCCAGCCAGGAGGAGCGTGCCGACCACATCTGTCACGCGGTGACCCTGCAGGGTGACTCCGGCTACATCAACACCTTCCTGGACCGGCTGGCCGAGGTGACCCCGGACCAGGTGCAGCAGATCGCCGCACGATGGCTCAGGCCGCAGTCCCGCGCCGTCGTGGCCTACCTCAAGCAGGACGGAGACACCCAGTGACCGGACATGACAACGTGACCCCGTCGCAGAGCGTGCTCGAGCGGCCCGAGGTGGGCGCGCCGGAGCCCTGGTCGTTCCCCGACGCGCAGCGGTCGGTGCTGGCCAACGGGCTGGGCGTGGTCAGCTACGACATCCCCGGCCAGTACGTCATCTCGGTGTGCCTGGCCGTGCCGATGCCCCTTGACCGCGAGCCCCGCGACCTTGAGGGCATCGCCACGATCATGGCGCGGACCCTCGACGAGGGGACGGCGCTGCATACGGCTGAGGAGTTCGCGGAGCTGTTGGAACGCAAGGGAATTGCGCTCGGCGCGGGGGCCAGCGAGTCTGGCCTGGTGGTGGATCTCGACGTGTCCAAGCGGCACCTGAGCGAGGCGCTCGACCTGTTGAGCCAGGCTGTTCGAGAGCCCGTCTTCCCCGCCAACGAGGTGTCCCGCCACGTCAAGACCCGGTTGGCGGAGATCGACCAGGAGCGGGCCGTGCCCGGTCAGCGTGCCGCGCTCGAGTTCATCACGACCTTCTTTGACGCCACCGAGCGGGCTTCGCGTCCGACCGCAGGCGCCAAGGCGACCGTCGCCGCGATCACCTCGCCGGATCTGGCCGCTTTCCATGCTGCCAACGTGGTCCCGGCCGGTGCCACGGTGGTCGTCGCCGGGGACCTGAGCGGTCTGGACGTCGTCTCCGAGATCGAGCAGGCGCTTGGCTCCTGGAGCGGAACGGCCGCCGAGGTGGTCCAGCCGCACGAGGCCGCCCGGGCCGCTGACGCCGAACGGATCGTGTTCGTCGATCGTCCCGGTTCGGTCCAGACCGAGTTCTATGTGGGTTGCCCGGGACCGGACCACCAGGTGGAGGGCGGCTGGGCGGCATACCAGGTGCTGGGCTTCGTGGTCGGCGGTTCTCCCAACGCCAGGGTCGACTCGGTCCTGCGCGAGGACAAGGGATTCACCTACGGCATCCGTTCGGGCTTCCGGCCGCGCCGGCGTGGGGGCATGTTCCTGACCAGCGGGTCGGTGCGCGCGGACTCCACGGTCGAGGCGCTCGGGCTCCTGCTCGACATCCTGGACAAGGCTCGCGAGGGCTTCACGGCTGAGGAGACCCAGGCCGGCGTCGACTTCATCAGCAAGAC
>DASVKO010000066.1:0-2648 GCA_036385355.1 Dermatophilaceae bacterium | reverse complement strand
TGTGGCCACGGTCAGCTGTCACCGGGCTCGCCTCCGTTCGCCGCGCCGTGCTTCCTGAGCTGCTCGATCTCCTTCTTGAGCTCGATCATCCTGAGCTCACGTCCGACGGTCAACCGCTGGAACCGCTCGAGCTCCGCCAGCCGCTCCAGCGCGCTGGCCTGCTGCTCGGCAAGCTCCCGCTGGGCCTGCATCCGGTGGGTCACGTCGCGGGCCGCAGCGAAGACGCCACGCACGTTTCCGCTGGTGTCGCGGTAGACCGAGGCGTTGTACAGAACTTCGGCGAACGTGTCGTGCCCGTCGCGGTGGCGCAGGGTCAGCGGGATGTCGACGGCCTTTCCCTCGGTGAACACCCGCTGGTAGACCTGTTCGGCTTTGTCCGGGTCGGTGAAGTACTCGGAGAAGGAGGTCCCGATGAGCTCGTCGCGGGGGACCCCGGTGGCAGTGACCGTAGCCTCGTTGACGTCGGTGATCATTCCTTCCGGGCTGATCATCACCAGCGGGTCCAGGGCCGCCTCGATCAGGCTCCGGGCATACTGGGCTGCCTGGTTCTGCTCGGTCACGTTGCGGGCGGCGGCGAACACACCGAGCACCTTCCCGCGAGCGTCGCGATAGACCGAGGCGTTGTACAGGACATCGGTGAACTTCTCGCGACCGTCGCGGTGGCGCAGGGTCAGCGGGTAGTTCACGGCCATGCCCTCGGTGAAGACCCGCTGGTAGATCTCCTCGGCTTTCCCGGGCTCCGTGAAGTAGTCGGAGAAGGAGGTCCCGATGAGCTCGCCGCGGGGGACGCCGGTGGCCCTGACCGTGGCCTCGTTGACGTCGGTGATCTTGCCTCCGGGACTGATCGTCACCAGCGGGTCCAGGCTCGACTCGATCATCGCCCGGGCGAGCTCGAACGCCTCCCGCTGGCTGGTCACGTCGTGGGCGATCGTTGACCCGCCGATGATCGTGCCCTCGGCGTCGCGGATCGGTGAGACGGTGAGCGAGGCAGGGAAGACGGTTCCGTCCTTACGGATTCGGGTGGTCTCGAAGTTCTCGACATGCTCGCCGGCCTTGATCCTGGCCATGATGGCCTGGAAGTCGCCACCTCGATCCTTGGGCCTGAGGAGCTCGATGGACCTGCCGATGATCTCGTCGTTCGGGTAGCCGTACAGCCGCTCGGCGGCCGGGTTCCAGCTGGTGACGACGCCGTCCAGCGTCATGCCCGTGATGGCGTCGTCCGAGTACTCGACGATCGCCGCCATGCGCTGCGCGTCCGCCAGGGCCTCTTTGTGTTCGGTCACGTCGCGGGCGATCGAGACCGCGCCAACGCTCGAGCCGTGGAGGTCGCGGATCGGTGAGACGGTGAGCGAGACCGGGAACACCGTCCCGTCCTGTCGGATGCGCGTGGTCTCGAGGTGTCGGACAGACTGGCCGGCCCTGATCTTGGTCAGGATGGCCCTCATCTCGTCGGCCCGATCCTCGGGAATCACGAGGTTCCCGGACTGGCCGACGATCATCTCGCGGGAGCAGCCGAACAGCCATTCGGCCGCCGGGTTCCAGCTGGTGATGATTCCGTCGAGCGTGCTGCTCACGATGGCATCGTCGGAGTACTCGACGATCGCGGCCATGCTCTGGGCGGCGTCGAAGGCCTGCTTCTGCTCGGTCACGTCGCGGTGGATCGCGGACGCGCCGATGACCGTGCCGTCGGTTTCGCGGATCGGTGAGAACGTGAGCGAGGCCCGGAACGGCGTGCCGTCCTTGCGGACCCGGACGGTCTCGAAGTCCTCGACAACCTGCCCGGCTTTGATCCGGGCCACGACGGCTGCCAGCTCGTCGGCTCTGTCCGGGGGGACGAGGGAGACGTCGGACCTGCCGATGATCTCCCCGGCCGGGTAGCCGTACAGCTTCTCAGCTGCCGGGTTCCAGCTCAGGTAGATGCCGTCGAGCGTGCCGCTGGTGATGGCTTCCCCGCTGAACTTGATGATGGCCGCCTGCCTGGTGAGCAGGTGGCGTTCTTCCTCGGCCCGGCGGCGCTCGGACATGTCGCGCACCGCCGCGATCACCACCAGGTCGTCCCCGGTGCCCCTGAAGGACAGGCTGACGTCCGCCGGGAACTCGCTGCCATCCCGTCGCAGCCCGTACAGGCTCAGAGTGGTTCCCATGGGCCGGGTCGCCGGGGCTGAGGTGTAGCCCTTCCGGTGCGCCGCGTGGACCTGCCGGAGAGACTCCGGCACCAACGTCTCGACCGGTATGCCGACCAGGTCGTCGCGGGCATAGCCGAAGAGCGACTCCGCCTGACGATTGACGAACCTGATCACGCCGTCCCTGTCCACCCCGACCAGCGCGTCAGGCACCGCCTCGAGCAGACTCTCGGGATCCGTCGTCTGCGAAGGCATCGTTCCCCCTCGAGCTGTGGCAGACACTCGTAACTGGCAGAAGCTTCGGAGCGAAAACGGGAAGGACTACGTAAGACTCCGAGGAGAACTCTACGCTGAAACGCGCCCCTGATGCGGCTTGCATGGTGCTGGTGCCCCCGGCAGGATTCGAAACTGTCTACAGCGTGATCTTCGCCCGTCTGTAGCGGAGCCTTGAAACACCGAGTACTGTTGCCACACACCAGTTTTCGTCGTGGACACAAGTGGACACGAGAGGACTTAAAGACACTC
>DASVKO010000065.1:0-10313 GCA_036385355.1 Dermatophilaceae bacterium | reverse complement strand
CGGGGACCGGATTCCGCAGCGACGCCGCCAGCCACGCCGAGCTGGCGCGGATCTATGACCGCGAAGTCGTCACGTTGCGCCTCGTCGACCCGAGCTTCTACCACCTCGACACCGCGTTCGCCGTCCTCGACGACGCGGGCGGCCCTGCCTCGGTCGCGTACCTTCCGCGGGCCTTCGACGACACCAGCCGCTCGATCCTGGAGCGCCGGTTCCCGGACGCCGTCCTCGCAACGGATCAAGACGCCGCCGTTCTCGGCCTCAACTCGTTCAGCGACGGCCGCAACGTCGTGATCGCGAGCAAGGCGGAGACTTTCGCCCGCGACCTCGAGCGGAGAGGATATGTTCCCCACGGAGTGGACCTGTCCGAGCTGCTGCTCGGAGGCGGGGGAGCGAAGTGTTGCACCCTGGAGCTGAGGTGGTGAGCGTGATGCCCGAGGAGGGCCCGCGTACATCGGCCGACTACATCGCGCTCGACGACCGCTGGGGTGCGCACAACTACCACCCGTTGCCGGTGGTAGCCGCGACAGCTTCGGGTGCGTGGGTCACCGACGTCGAGGGGCGCCGGTATCTCGACTGCCTCGCCGGCTACTCGGCGTTGAACTTCGGACACCGGCATCCGCTTCTCGTCGCTGCGGCGCACGCGCAGCTTGACCGGCTGACGCTGACGAGCCGCGCGTTCCACAACGACCGGCTCGGGCCGTTCATGGAGGACCTGGCTGCGTTGACAGGCACCGAGCGCGTCCTCCCCATGAACACGGGGGCCGAGGCCGTCGAGACGGCGATCAAGATCTCGCGCGCATGGGGCTACCGCGTCAAGGGCGTGCGGGCGGATCGGGCGAAGATCGTCGTCGCGTCGGGCAGCTTCCACGGGCGCACGACGACCATCATCTCGTTCAGCGACGATCCCCAGGCTCGCAAGGACTTCGGGCCGTACGGACCGGGCTTCGTCACGGTCCCGTACGGAGATGCGGCTGCACTGGCGGCGGAGCTGGATGACGACACGGTCGCGGTGCTGCTCGAGCCCATCCAGGGCGAGGCGGGCATCATCGTGCCGCCGGCTGGGTACCTCGCCGAGGTGCGCAGGCTGACGGCTGCAAAGAACGTGCTGTTCATCGCCGATGAGATCCAGTCGGGCCTGGGACGCACGGGGGCGACGCTGGAGACCGAACGTGTCGGCGTACAGCCCGACCTCATCACGCTGGGCAAGGCGCTCGGCGGCGGCATCGTCCCGGTCTCAGCCGTGGTTGGGCGTGACGACGTCATCGGTGTCATCAAGCCGGGGGAGCATGGCTCGACGTTCGGCGGGAACCCGCTAGGTGCAGCGATCGGTCACGCCGTGATCGGGCTGCTGGAGACGGGGGAGTACCAGGCGCGCGCCCGTCGGCTCGGCGAGGTGCTGCACGGACGTCTCGAGGAACTCGTGGGCCACGGCGTCCTGGCCGTACGCGGCGTGGGCCTGTGGGCTGGCATCGACATCGCGGCAGAGCAGGGGAGTGGCCGCGCAGTCTGCGAGCGCCTCATCGCCCGTGGCGTACTCGCCAAGGACACCCACGGCCAGACCCTTCGCCTCGCCCCGCCGCTCGTCACGACCGAGGACGAGATCCACCACGTGGTAGACGCGCTGGCCGACGCGTTGAGCTGAGCCGCCGCCTTCCCAAGGCATGAACTCGACGACCGGCCGCGACACGCCCGAGACCTTCGGCGTGTCGCGTCACGAAACGACCCCTCGACTGGGGAGGCTCCTGGATCACGCGTGATGCATGGCCCGACCCCCGGCCCCCTCTTGGGACGTGCTCGAATGTCTAGCGGAGCGGCACTTCCAAGCTTCGGGAATCCGCAGTGGTCAGCACGTGAAGTGTCTCTCGCGCCTCTTGAACTGGCCCAGAGAGTCACAGCCCGGGGTGTGACGGCGCGGCGGCGTCCGACACTAGGCGCGTGCGTGACGCGTGAAGAACTCCCACATCACCCGCGTGGCGTCGATGGCATCCGAGGTCGGACCGGTGATCACTTCGGGCAGTGGGATGCCGCCCGGCCAGGTGTGCCCGCCGTCGCCGACGGTGTACCAGATCACCTCGACGTCGTCCGGCCCGCCGGAGTAGCGAACCTGGTCCAGCGATTCACTCAGCCGCTCGTCGGAGGAGACCGTGCACCCGCAGCGGCGGGCGTAGGCGTCCATCCAGTCCGCGACGGCGGGGACGCCGTACCGCAGCCGCCGGACGCCGCCGCGAATGGGGACGATCCGGTCCAGGGCCCCGTGGAAGGCGATCAGCGGCACCGGTCGATCGCCGGCCGGCCCGTCGGGGGTATAGGTGTACAGCCCGGCCACCGACCCGACGGCGGCGAAGACGTCCGGGAGTTCGCAGGCGAGCGCGGACGCCAGCCCGCCGCCGTTGGACATCCCGCACGCGTAGATCCGTCCCGGATCGATCGCGTATGCCTCGCAGATCGTGTCGACCAGGTGGCGGATGAAGTCGACGTGGTCACGCGTCGCTTGCGAGGACGCGACGGGCTCGTGCGCGGCCCAGCGCAGCGGGAAGCCGGTGCCCATCGGATAGACGGTGATGAAACCCTCGGCGTCCGCGAGTTCGTCCCAGCGGCTCATCTCAGCCTGGTGGGCGGGTGACTGCATGAACCCGTGAATCACCACCACCAACGGCACCGCCCGGCCGGGATCGAGCCCCTCAGGTACGTGCAACAGGTAGCGGCGCCGGGTCTTTCCGCTTGTCAGCTGACCATTGGTGCGGAAGAAGGCGCGCAGCGGGCCGACCAGCCGGACGAGCCAGAACGCGAGCGCGGCGGAACCCAGGGCGAGCGGAGCGGCAAGCCCGAAGGGCAGTGAACGGTTTGACCCAGCCGTGTGATCCTCCTGAACACCAGGGTGCTGTTGCTCTTGAGCCTAGCCCCGGCCGGCCGGGGGCTGGCACGGACGAGATCCAGGGCCCGTCGGGTCGAAACAGCGCCGCAGCGAATTTGCCAATTCCGTATCCGACATATCAGCAAAGTGCAAGACTCTCGATGAGGGTTGTCAGTCACCGCCAACGTCGGTGAGCCCCGGGGGACGGGGTCACTAGGGGGCGCTGCCACGGTGGTTGACGGTTTCTGTCCGCTTACTTGGGGTGAGATGACATGGACGTCCGCTATTACCCGACCCGCAGGCTTCGTGACCTTCGGGAGTTGGTGCAGCGCAGCGCCGACGAGTTCGGCGACCGAACCGCCTTCAAGGAGCTCGACCGCTCCGACGAGGTGCGCAGCTATTCGTTCAGCCAACTCCGCGACGACGTCGCCGCCCTGGGTACCGCACTGCTCGCGCAGGGCGTCGCCGGTCGGCACGTCGCCCTCGTCGGCGAGAGCTGCTACAGCTACGTGGTCAGCTACCTCGCCGTCGTCAACGCTGGGGCAGTCATCGTTCCGCTCGACAGAGAGCTGACCGTCGATGAGCTCGTCCACCTCGTGAAGAAGTCCGACGCCGATCTCCTCCTGTACGGCGACTCGCTGGCCGACGACGTCCCGGCCATCAGGGACGCCTGCCCGCGGCTGACCGGCGCCGTTGCGATCGATCTCTACTCCGCCGACACGGACGAACCCGACGACCCCGGCGTGCCCGACCTTCTTCGAACCGGACGCGAACTGCTCGCCCAAGGCGACACGAGCTTCGCCTCCGTCGCGATCGACCCGGACGCCATCTGCGCGATCCTGTTCACCTCCGGCACCACCGGTGCGAACAAGGGCGTCATGCTCACCCCGCGCAACATCACCGCCGTCGTCCATGGGGCGTACTCGCTGCATCGTCTCCGGCCCGTGTCACTGTCGGTCTTGCCGATCAACCATTCCTACGAGTTCAACCTGCATGTGCTTGGGGCAATCTTCGGCGGCATCACCTTGTGCTTCAACGACAGCGTGAAGCACGTACGCGAAAACCTGGGTCGTTTCGGCCCGGAAATGACGCTGATGGTGCCCATGATCGTCGAAGCCCTCTTCAAGAACATCTGGCGCGAGGCCGAGAAGAACCACCTCGCGACGCATCTGCGCTACGGCATCTGGCTATCGAACGCCCTCCGCCGGATCGGCATCGATCTGCGCCGCTACTACTTCATTCCGGTGATCCAGTCGCTGGGCGGGAAGCTGAACATGATCGTCTGCGGCGGGGCGCCGCTGCGTCCCGAGGTGGTCAAAGGCATGAGCGACCTCGGCATCGAGGTCTACAACGGCTACGGGATCACCGAATGCTCGCCGCTCATCTCGTCCAATTGCGCGCTCGCCAACATTCCCGGCTCGGTGGGAATCCCGATCCCTGGCATCCGCGTCCGCATCGACTCCCCGGACGCCGACGGCAACGGTGAGATCCAGGTCAAGGGCGACAACGTGATGGTGGGCTACTACAAGGACGCCGACGCGACCGCCCGCAGCTTCACCCCGGACGGCTGGTTCAAGACCGGCGACCTCGGCCATCTCGGACGCCGCAACGCCCTGTTCATCACGGGTCGCCAGAAGAACCTGATCATCCTGCCCAACGGCAAGAACGTGCAGCCAGAGGAACTCGAGGAACACCTCCTGTCCAGCATCGAGTACGTCAAGGAGGTCGTCGTCCACGCGTCCACGGACGAGGCCGGCGTCGAGCACATCGTCGCGACGGCGTTCCTCGACGCGATGTTCGTCCAGGGCGTCGGGCCCGACGAGGCCGAGGCCCGGTTCAGGGCGGACGTGGCGCGACACAACCGGAAACTGGCCGGCTACAAGCAGATCCACCACGCGCAGGTGCGCGACTGCGAGTTCACGAAGACCAGCACCCAGAAGATCAAACGCTACGAGGCCCAAGGGGCGATGTCATGAACATGCTTCCCATCATCACGACGGTCGTGCGCGAGTACGCGGACGTGCCGGAGTCCGCGATCAACCGGGACACCGATCCGCTGCGGGATCTGAACCTCACCTCGTACGACCTGATGGGCATCATCGGCCGGTTGGAGAGCGAGCTGGGCGTCTCGGTCGCCGAACGGGACGTCCGTCATCTGGTCACCCTCGGCGACCTCGACGACTACATCATGGCGCGCGTGGGTCGGTGATGACCGTCATGGTCGCGCAGTGCCCGGGGGAGGCGTCGGCGTCTGAGCAGCGGGACGCCGCACAGCGCCTCCTACGCCTCGGGCTGGAGCGCGCCTTCGGCGTCCGGCCGACGGAGATCGAACTGGAGCGCAACTCGTTCGGCAAGCCTCGACTGCGCGGACGCCCCGGCGTGCATTTCAACATCGCCCACTGTCGGCGCGCGGTGGTGGTGCTGGTCGCGGACCGTCCGGTGGGGGTGGACGTCGAGGCTGTCCGCGGCCGGGACGCCTACGTGGCAGCCCGCTGTTTCGACGCGTCCGAGCGGGTCCGGGTCGAGGCGGCGGCCGATCCCGACCGGGAGTTCTTCCGGTACTGGACGCTCAAGGAGAGCTATGTGAAGGCCCTGGGCTGTGGGCTGTCCTATCCGGTGCGCGACGTCCGCTTCGTCCTATCCCCGGACGGAGAACCGGAATCCAACAAGCCCCAGGCGGGATTCCGCCTCGTCGAAGAGTTCCCCGCAGTCGTCATCGCCCTGTGCTGGTTACGGCACGGGGGACGATCGGCGCAGTCCGATCTTGTGCAAGTCGAGTGGTGAGCAAGCAGAAGGAAGCGGCAATGTCGCAGTACGTCGAATTCGCCGGCGTCAAGAAGGTTTACCGGATGGGCGAGCAAGACATCGAGGCGCTCGCCGGCGTCGATTTCGGGATCGACAAGGGCCAGTTCGTGATCATCGCGGGCGCCTCCGGCGCGGGGAAGAGCACGCTGCTCAACATTCTCGGCGGGATGGACGCCGCGTCGTCCGGGACGATCCTCCTCGACGGGTCAGAACTGAGCTCCTTCAGCAAGCGACAGATGGTCGACTATCGGCGCTACGACGTCGGGTTCGTCTTCCAGTTCTACAACCTGATCCCGAACCTGACGGCCCGCGAGAACGTCGAACTTGCGTCCCAGGTCGGCCGCGATCCCTTGCCGATCGACGAGGTCATGGCCAGCGTCGGGCTGGCCGAACGCGTGGCGAACTTCCCGTCCCAACTTTCAGGCGGCGAGCAGCAGCGGGTGGCGATCGCGAGGGCCTTGGCCAAGAATCCCAAACTGCTCCTCTGCGACGAGCCCACCGGCGCCCTCGACTACACCACCGGACGCTCCATCCTCAAACTCCTGCAGGAGACCTGCCGGGCCCGAGGCATCACGGTCGTCGTCATCACCCACAACCTCGCCCTGATGCCCATGGGCGACAAGGTCATCAAGCTCAAGAGCGGCCTGATCGAGGAGATCGTCGACAACGCCGTACCGGTCGGCATCGACGACCTGGAGTGGTGACATGCTCCGCAGCGCACTGCGCAGGGACGCGCTGAGAGAGATCCGAAGAAGCCCGGCCCGGTTCCTGTCCATCTTCGCCATCGTGGCGATCGGCGCCGCGCTCTTCGCGGGGATCAAGGGCACGGCCCCGGACATGAAGTACACGGCCGACCGGTACTACGACCAGTACCGGATGATGGATATCCGGGTGCTGTCGACCCTCGGCCTGGTGCCGGACGACATCGCCGCGATCCGGTCTGTCGCCGGGGTCGAATCGGTGCAGCCGGGCTATTTCGTCGACGTCACGACGACCGTGAAGTCCACGGAGTACGTCTTCCGCGTGCACTCTCTGCCAGCGGCGGCGGCCACGGGTGGGCAGTACCTCAACATGCCCAAGCTGGTCGCGGGCCGGATGCCCGCGAATCCGGGGGAGTGCGTCATCGAGGCGAACCGCAACATCTCGTTCGGACTCGGCATCGGCGACACGATGACGGTGTCGTCCGGGAAGGCGGAAGACCTGTCGAAGACCCTTGCCACGTCGCAGTTCAAGATCGTCGGAACGGTCGTTTCGCCGTACTACCTGACGTTTCAGCGGGAGCCGTCCGACATCGGCTCTGGACGCGTCAACCTCTTCATGATGGTCGGCGAGGGCGAGTTCCTCTACCCGGCCTACACCGAAGCGCTCGTCTCCGTTACCGGGGCCCGCGCGCTCAACTCCTACTCCACCGAATACTCCGATCTCGTCGACAAGGTGATCAGCCGCATCGAGAACCTGGGCACCGAGCGCGCGTCGCTGCGGCTGGCGTCCATCAAGGCGGACGCCACCGGGAAACTCGACCAGGGCAAGGCCGAGTTCGCCACCAGTGAGGCGGACTTCAACAAGCAGATCGCCGACGGCCAAGCGCAGCTGACGGACGCCAGCAACAAGCTGGCCGCCGGACGCGCCACGCTCGACACCGAAAAGAAGAACTACGAACAGTCGATCGCCGGCTACGACACGGCGATCGCGCAAATGTCCACCGCGGTCGCCCAGGGTGAGTCGCAGTACGCGCAGGCGAAGTCGGCGTACGACAGCGCGGCGTCCCAGCTCGCGTCCGTCAGCGGGACGTTGGACTCGGCAATCACTCAGATGACCCAGGTGCGGGACAACGCGTCGAGGCAGATCGACTCCCTACAGCAGCAACTGGACGACCCCACCCTGACCGACCAGCAGCGGACCCAGCTCCAGCAGCAGTTGGGCGCCGAGACGACACTGCTGGACCTCACCAACCAAGCCTTGGCCGCGGCCGGCTCGGCGGACTCAGCGATCAAGACCCCGTTGGTGACGGCGAAGTCCCAGCTCCAACGGGCGGCGTCCCAGCTCAGCGCGGCACGCACCCAGCTCAACCAGACGCGCGCCGCCCGGAACGAGTTGGCCGCGACGGCGCCCGCCAAGTTCGCGGCGGCGGAGAAGGAGCTCGCGGACGGGCAGGCCCAATACGAGGCGTCCGCGGCGACCTTCGAGACCAAGAAGGCCGGCGGCGCGGAGTCCCTGCAGGCCGCGCAGGAGAAGATCATCCGGGCCGAGGACGACATCGCGGGTCTGGCAGAGCCGACCTGGTACGTCCTCGACCGGACGAAGGTCTACAGCTACGCCGATTACGCGTCGACCGCCGACCGCATGGACGCCATCGCCGCCCTGTTCCCGGTGTTCTTCTTCGCCGTGGCGGCGCTGGTGTGCCTGACCACGATGACGCGCATGGTGGACGAACAGCGCACGTCCATCGGCACCTACAAGGCGCTGGGGTACTCCAGCCCCGCGATCGCGTTCAAGTACGTCAGTTACGCCGCACTGGCCAGCGTCCTCGGCGGGGTCGTCGGCGTCGCGGTCGGCATCAAGGTGTTCCCGCGGATCATCTTCGACTCGTGGGCGATGATGTACGAACTGCCCCCCATGAGCGAGACCCCCCAATGGCCCTTGCTCGTGCTGACCGTCGTGGTCGCGACCGTGCTGATCACCGCGACGTCGTACGCCGCGGTGCGCAATGAGCTGACAGCCGTCCCCGCGACGCTGATGCGTCCGCGGGCCCCCAAGGCCGGCAAGGTGATCCTGCTCGAACGGTTCACGGGGCTGTGGCGTCGGCTGAGCTTCAGCCAGAAGGTCACGATGCGCAACATCTTCCGCTACAAGAAGCGGTTCTTCATGACGGTGATCGGGGTGGCCGGGTGCGCCGCCCTGCTCGTCGCGGGCCTCGGTCTGAGCGACTCGATCGGGCAGATCGTGACCCGGCAGTACGGAGACATCTTCCACAACGACGTCAACGTCCGCCTCGCCCCGACGATCAGCGACGCGGGCGAGAAGGCGGTCATGACGCAACTGGCGGGCGACCCGGCGGTCAAGGGGACGCTCGAGTTGGCCCAGCTGAACGCCACCGTCAAGGGCCCGGATTCCGATATCGCCGCCACCATGATCACTCCATTGGACGAGCGCCTCTTCCCGGACTACGTCCGGCTTCGCGATCGCGTCACGCAGACCCCGATCGCGCTGCCCGATTCCGGCGTCGTCATCACCGAGAAGCTGGCCAAGGAGCTCGGCGTCCATGTGGGCGACCGGATCACCGCCGAGGCGGGCTCAGGCACCTTCAAAAAGCTGACCGTCGCGGGCATCACGGAGAACTACCTGTTCCACTACATCTACCTGAGTAAGGCGTCCTATCTGGAGATGTACCGGCTCGAGCCGAAAGCCAGCGGACTCATGATCCAGCTGTCCGACAAGTCAGCGCAGAACCGGATCGGGTCCGAGCTGATCCAGTCGGGGCGGGCGGCGTCCGTCTTCTACTATTCGGACGCCTCCGACAAGTTCACGGAGACGGTCAAGAGCCTCACCACCATCGTGTGGGCGATGGTCATCTCAGCCGGCCTGCTGGCCTTCGTCGTCCTGTACAACCTGACCAACATCAACCTCAGCGAACGCGTCCGGGAAATCGCGACCATCAAGGTCCTGGGCTTCCGCAATCGGGAGGTGGCGGCGTACGTCTACCGGGAGAGCCTCCTGCTCACCCTCATCGGCGGCCTGGCAGGGCTGCTCGTGGGGATCGGATTGCACCGCGCAATCATGGCGTCGATCGAGCAGGACAACGTCATGTTCGGCGACTACGTCAGCGGCGTGTCCTTCCTGCTGGCGCTGGGCATCACGCTCCTCTTCGGCGTCCTGGTCAGCCTGGTCATGTACCGCAAGTTGACTGGAATCAAGATGGTTGAATCCCTGAAGTCCGTGGAATAGGAAAGGCCGAAAATGTCTCCGAACAAACCCGAGCGGACGCTGTACGCGCTGACCCCGTCTCAGGGGCTGACGGTCATGAATCGCACGTGGTGCATCCATCGAAACGTCATCAACATCCCCACGTCGATCATCGTGGACGCCGCCCTGGACCTCGGCCTGCTGGAGAACGCCGTCCGGCTGGCGGTGGGCCGGTGGGATTCCTTCGGCATCCGCATCATCAAGAATGGGCGGCAGTGGCAGCAGTACTTCGCCGAGCCCGCGCTGATCAGCCTGAAGCGTAAGGACTTCCGGGGCCGGACCCGCGCCGAGATGGAGAAGTTCTTCCACCGCGAGGCCCGCAAGGTCCTGCCGTTGGCTGACAGTCCCATGGCGAAGATCTGGATCTTCACCGATCCTGAAGGCAATTCCGGCCTGTTCAGCGTGATCAACCACCTGATCATGGACTCCTGGGCGATCAGTAACTTCTACAAGGACGTTCTGGAGGTGTACCAGGCGCTGGTCGGCGGCCACACGCTTCCGAAGGCGCCGGTGCCGTACGAGGGCGTCCTGATCAAAGAACTGGCGTACCTGGAATCCGACCGCTACAAGGCCGACCAGGAGTACTGGCGTCAGGAACTGACGGCGTCCGAACCGCTGTTCGCCAGCCTCAAGGGCAGCCAGGAGTTGGCGGACTATCGCAAGAAGCGGAAGCTGCCGAACCTGCGGACGT
>DASVKO010000064.1:0-2976 GCA_036385355.1 Dermatophilaceae bacterium | reverse complement strand
CGCATCATGTTGGATCCCATGAGTGCGCGGTTGGCGTCGTCGTGCTCCAGGAACGGGATCAGCGCGGTTGCGGCCGACACCATCTGGCGAGCGGCAACGTCCATGTAGTCCACATCGGCGCCGGGGACGTACTCGACCTCGCCGCCCTTGGTGCGGACCAGGACGCGCTCCTCGGCGTAGTGGCCCTCGGCCGTCAGCGGGGCGTTGGCCTGGGCGATGACGTGCTCGTCCTCCTCGTCGGCCGACAGGTAGTCGACCTCGTCGGAAACCATGCCGTTGGTCACCCGGCGGTAGGGCGTCTCCACGAAACCGAACGCGTTGATGCGTCCATAGGAGGCGAGCGAGCCGATCAGACCGATGTTCGGGCCCTCAGGGGTCTCGATCGGGCACATCCGGCCGTAGTGCGAGGGGTGGACGTCACGGACCTCCATGCCGGCACGGTCACGGGAGAGACCACCCGGGCCGAGCGCAGACAGGCGGCGCTTGTGGGTCAGACCCGCGAGCGGGTTGTTCTGGTCCATGAACTGGGACAGCTGGCTGGTGCCGAAGAACTCCTTGATGGAGGCGACGACGGGCCGGATGTTGATCAGGGTCTGCGGCGTGATCGCCTCGACGTCCTGGGTGGTCATCCGCTCACGAACGACCCGCTCCATCCGGGACAGCCCGGTGCGCACCTGGTTCTGGATCAGCTCGCCCACGTTGCGAAGACGGCGGTTGCCGAAGTGGTCGATGTCATCGACCTCGACACGCACGTCGACAGCCTTGCCGTCGCGGTTGCCCGGCATGGTGTGATCGCCGGCGTGCAGGGCCACGATGTGACGAATCGCGGCGACGATGTCGACGATCGACAGAACCGAGGCTGCGAGAGGCGCCTCGACGCCCAGCTTCTTGTTGATCTTGTAGCGACCAACCTTGGCCAGGTCATAGCGCTTGGGGTTGAAGTAGAGGTTGTCCAGCAGAGTCTGGGCGGCCTCACGGGTGGGCGGCTCGCCCGGACGCAGCTTGCGGTAGATATCCAGCAGCGCCTCGTCCTGGCCGGACGTGTGGTCCTTCTCCAGGGTCTGCCGCATGGACTCGTACTCGCCGAACTCCTCGAGGATCTGGGCCTCGGACCAGCCCAGTGCCTTCAGGAGCACGGTGACAGACTGCTTGCGCTTGCGGTCGACGCGGACGCCGACCATGTCGCGCTTGTCGATCTCGAACTCCAGCCAGGCACCCCGGCTCGGGATCACCTTTGCCGTGTAGACGTCCTTGTCCGACGTCTTGTCAGGCGTCCGCTCGAAGTAGACGCCCGGACTGCGGACGAGCTGGGAGACGACTACCCGCTCGGTGCCGTTGATCACGAACGTGCCACGCTCCGTCATGAGCGGGAAGTCGCCCATGAAGACGGTCTGGCTCTTGATCTCGCCAGTGGTGGTGTTCATGAACTCCGCCGTGACGAACAGCGGCGCGGAGTACGTCATGTCCCGCTCTTTGCACTCCTCGATGGAGTACTTCTTCTCCTCGAACCGGTGGTCGCGGAACGACAGCAACATCGATCCCGAGAAGTCCTCGATCGGGGAGATCTCCTCAAAGATCTCTTCAAGACCGGACTTGTCCGGCACATCCCCACGTCCAGCCGCCTTGGCCTCGGCAACGCGCGCTTGCCAGCGTTCGTTACCGAGAAGCCAATCGAAGCTCTCCGTCTGAAGTGCCAAGAGGTCTGGCACCTCAAGGGGTTCGCGGATCTTCGCGAAAGATATACGGCCTGACGCCGTTGTAGCAGTGGACACAGTCTGGGTCGCGATGCGCGAAGCAGCCAAGGATGGTCCTTCCACGGGCCTTACTGAATCTGAAAGAATCGGCGCTGTCGGGCGATCACGATCTCAGCGAGACGACATAGACCGGGCAAGGCTGTTGACCATTACCTGAGGGTTCTACGGACACGACGAGGCGAACATGAGGCAGCGCAAGGAGACAGCCTACCCGTAAATGGGCGCGTTCGTCCAACTGCGCCCCGGTGGCCACCATATGCCCTCCGTGCCACATGCCCCGAGGATGACCCACCAGACGCCTCGCGTCAAGGGTTTCGGCCGGCTACCGGGTGGCCGGCCCGCACAATACGACCTCAGCCCATGCGACTTCAGCGGCTTCACCGACCTCAGACCGCCCGACCTCAGACCGCCCGACCTCAACCCCGCCAGGGCGACCACGAGGCACGGACCGCCCGTCATCCAGGACTGTCGAAGTCCTTCGATGATCGAGCGGCCCGTGCCGGCTACCTCGTCAGCTCACCGACCAGCGTCAGCGGCTGATCAGCTGAACCTCGTCAGCGACGAACCCTGTGGTCGCCCTTGTGGTCGCCCTTGTGGCCAGCCTTATGGCCAGCCTCGTGGCCACCCTTGGCCGAGTCCAGGGTGAAGGTCACGCCGATGGAGGCCGCGCCGTCCTGGGGGGTGACGGTCACCAGAACCGTCCTGGCGTGCCGGTTCCAGACCTCGCGCTCAACGACCGTCGTCATCGGCAGGAAGTTGGAGTCCATCGCCGGCACCGTGACCACCATCTCATGTGCGGTGGAAGTCGTCTCCGTCGCGTCGGCCGTGCCGAACTTGACGCTGCCCCTCGTACCGAAGCCCGCGCCCTTGATGGTCACCTTGCTTCCAACCAGTCCGTGCGTAGGCGACAACGAGCTGATGTTCGCACCCGCTACCGGCGGGACAGTCGTCGGCGGGACCGTGGTCGGCGGGACCGTGGTCGGCGGGACCGTCACCACGGGGGCGACGGTGATGGTGTAGCTGGTTGAGCTCGCCTGGCCATCCGGGTCCGTGATGCCCTGGTTGGTGAAGACGTTGTAGATGTAGGTACCAGCCGCCGCCGGGGCAGTCATGGTCGCCGAGTAGGACAGGGCGGCCGAGGAGTTCCCGCCGTTGGTGGTCCCGGTGCCCGCGGTGACCGGGACGATCGCGTACCCGCTGTTGCCGCCGGCCGGGTTGACCG
>DASVKO010000063.1:0-5421 GCA_036385355.1 Dermatophilaceae bacterium | reverse complement strand
CTGGAGAGCATCGACCTCATCGTTCCGCACCAGGCAAACAAGACAATGGTGACCGACCTTGCCCTGAAGGCGGGGCTGAGCGAAGACAGCCTCTACTTCAACGTCGAGACGGTCGGCAACGCCTCCTCGGCCAGCATCCCGCTGGCCATCCACGACGCGGTCTGCGACGGCGTCATCACGGAGCCCACCCGGATCTTCGCTCCGGGCTTCGGTGCCGGCGCGGTGGCCGGGTACACCGTGATGCGCATCGACCCAGCCGTCGTGGCAATGGCCGACGATGGGCAAGCAGAGGTCGGCTCATCCTCCGAAAACGCCCAACCGACTCACGAGCCGTCCTCGGATGACGTAATGCTGGCCTTCGGTTAGGCCAGGCGGCAGGGTGACCCCGGCCGCCCTGGCCTCGACGTGTTGGTTGAAGCAGCCCGGCCCCGACGCTCCTGCTGAAGCCCAGCGCCAACCTCTAGTGTCGGGGGATCCGCCGAACGCAGGGAGTCGTCGCACATGATCAGCCGCATCGCGATCGTCAACCGCGGAGAGGCCGCGATGCGGCTGATCCACGCCGTGCGCGAGCTCAACGCGCAAGGCGGACCCCAGATCGAGACCGTCGCGCTGTACACGGACGGCGAGGGGTCGGCCATGTTCGTGCGAGAGGCGGACACCGCGTACTCTCTCGGTCCCGCCGTGGATCGTCCCTATCTCGACCTCGCCGTCCTCGAGCGTGCCTTGACCCAGACGGGTTCGGACGCCGCATGGGTCGGCTGGGGCTTCGTCGCCGAGGACCCAAACTTCGCCGAGATGTGCGACCGGATCGGCGTCACGTTCATCGGCCCGAGCGCGAGCGCCATGCGACGTCTTGGCGACAAGATCGGATCGAAGCTGCTGGCCGAAGAGGTCGGCGTGCCGGTCGCGCCGTGGAGCCGGGGCGCGGTCGACGACATCGAGGCCGCACACGCGGCGGCGAAGCAGATCGGCTACCCGTTGATGCTCAAGGCCACCGCCGGTGGCGGCGGACGCGGCATACGGATGGTCACCTCCGACGACGACCTGACCGATGCGTTCGATCGCACGCGCGACGAGGCGGCGCGGGCCTTCGGCAGCGGCGTGGTTTTTCTCGAGCGCCTGGTCACGGGCGCGCGCCACGTCGAGGTACAGGTCATCGCCGACGGCCAGGGGACGGCGTGGGCGCTCGGGGTGCGCGACTGCTCGGTGCAGCGACGCAACCAGAAGGCCATCGAAGAGTCGGCCTCACCCGTCCTGGACGAGTTGCAGGTCGACGACCTCAAGGCCTCGGCCGAGCGGCTGGCCCTGGCCGTCGACTACCGCGGCGCGGCAACCGTGGAGTTCCTGTACCACCCCGGCGAAAGATCCTTCGCGTTTCTTGAGGTGAACACCCGGCTGCAGGTTGAGCACCCGATCACCGAGCAGACCACAGGCTTCGACCTGGTCAAGGCGCAGCTTCACGTCGCCTCAGGCGGCCGGCTCGAGGGCGAACGCCCGACTGAGGTCGGACACGCGGTCGAGGCGCGGCTGAATGCCGAGGATCCGGACCGCGACTTCGCACCCTCGCCCGGACGCATCGCCCTGCTCAACCTGCCCTCCGGCCCTGGCATCCGGGTCGACACCGGAGTGGGCCAGGGCGACCTGATCCCGGCTGACTTCGACTCGATGATCGCCAAGGTCATCGCCCACGGGCGCACGCGTGCCGAGGCCTTGTCACGGCTGAGGCGAGCAATGGCCGACACGACCGTCCTCATCGAGGGCGGTACGACGAACAAGAGCTTCCTGCTCGACCTGCTCGACCAGCCCGAGATCATCGACGGCAGCGCCGACACGGGGTGGATCGACCGGGTCCGCGGTCAGGGGCGGCTCCAGACGGAGCGGTATGCCGGCGTCGCACTGGTCGCCGCGGCGATCGAGGCGTACGAGGAGCAGGAGCAAGCCGAGCGCCTGCACTTCCTCGCCACAGCGCACGGCGGCCGGCCCCAGGCACGGCACGAGGTTGGGCGCGCGATCGACCTGAAGCTGCGCGGAGCCTCGCACCGGATCACGGTCGCCCAGGTCGGCCCCACCCGCTTCCGGGTCGGATTCGGTGCGGCACAACAAGATCGGCAGGTCGACGCCGACCTGGAGCAACTCGATGAGTACGTCGGGCGCCTGGTCATCGGGGACCACCGGTTCCGGCTGGTCAGTGCTACCCACGGCGCCGTGCACCTGGTCGAGGTCAACTCCACCACCCACCGCGTCACGCGCGACGAGGGCGGCGTGCTACGTTCACCAGCCCCGGCGCTCGTGGTTGCCGTGCCGGTGGCCGTCGGTGACCGCGTCGAAGCCGGCGCGCCGGTGCTGGTGCTCGAGTCGATGAAGATGGAGACGGTGCTCCATGCACCGTTTGCCGCCCTGGTGCGCGAGCTTCTGGTGAGCACCGGTGGTCAGGTCGAGAGTGGCACACCCGTCATCCGGCTCGAGCCCGTCCCCGACGACGAGCTGAGCACACCGGGAGCTCCCGCCGAGGCCAGCCCCACCCAAGTGCTGGACCTGCCAGCGCCGCCGGAAGAGACGGCCGCCACCCGTGGTGCTCGCAGCCTCGACGACCTGCGCAGGCTGCTGCTCGGGTTCGACCTGGCACCCCGGGACGCCTCGCGCGCGCTCGCGGACTACCAGCGCGCCCGCGACGAGCTGAGCTCGACGGGCGAGATTCCGCTGCACCGCGAGATCGAGGTGTTCAGCGCGTTCGCCGACCTTGCCGAGCTCGCCCGCAACCGGCCAGCCGCCGAAGAAGGCGGTGACGAGCGGGTGCACAGCCCGCGCGAGCACTTCCACGCCTACCTCCACAGCCTGGACGTCGACCGCGAGCACCTGCCCGAGGGGTTCCGCCGCCGCCTGGCCCGAGTCCTGGCGCACTACGACATCACCGATCTCGAGCGCACCCCCGCGCTCGAGGAGGCGGTCTTCCGGATCTTCCTGGCCCAGCGGGCGGCATCCGATCTGGTCGTTGTCACCACCCTTCTACAGCACTGGTTGGTCGAGCCGCCGCCAGTGGGCGACGTCGCCGGCCTGGCGCGTGAAGTTCTGGACCGGCTCGTGCTGGCCACGCAGCTTCGCTACCCCATGGTGGGCGACCTGGCCCGCAGTGCCCGGTTCCGCTGGTTCGACCAACCGGTCGTCGACGCCGAGCGCAGCGCCGTCCTGGCCGGTGTGGGCCCGGAGCTCACCTACCTCGCCGACCATCCGGATGCGGCCGACTACGCCGCCCGGCTGGACGCCCTTGCCGCGATCCCAGAGCAGATCGTGCGCTTCCTGGCCAAGCGGATCGAGCATGGTCTACCGGAGCGAGAGCCCATGCTCGAGGTGCTCGTGCGCCGGCACTACCGCGAGTACGAACTGCATGACCTGCGCCGACTGACCAGTGCGGGGCGGCCTTTCGTGGTGGCGGACTATGCCCTGGACGAACGCCCAACCCGGCTGGTCACGACCATCGCCGAGTCGTCCGAGCTCGACGCGTCGTCCGACCTGGTCGCCGAGATCGATGCCCAGCTCGAGGAGGCGCCAGCCGGTCATGCGGTCGTCGTCGACCTGTACCTGTCCTGGCCGGGCGCCCCGGAGTCGGTCACCGAGATGTCCGTTGCGCTGCAACGGGTTCTGATCGCGCTGCCGTTCGCCGCTCGGGTGCGGCGTACTGCTGTCGCCGTCTGTCCCGGCGGGGAGCGGCCAGTCTCGTACTTCACGTTCCGCCCCTCCCCCGACGGCGTCGTCGAGGACGACCTGGTGCGGGGAGTCCACCCGATGGTCGGCCGTCGGCTCAACCTGTGGCGGTTGCGCGACTTCGACATCACCCGGCTCGACGCGCCGGAGGACGTGCTGCTCTACCACTGCGTCGCACCCGGCAACGCGGCCGACCAGCGGCTCGTGGCCCTCGCCCAGATACGTGAGCTGGCCGTCGTGCGGGACGCCGACGGGCACGTGACGTCGTTGCCCCACGCCGAGCGTGCAGTCGCCAGCTGCCTTGAGGGGATCCGCCGCGAGCGCACAGCGCGGGGTGCGGCGGGCTCACGGCTGGATATGAACCACGTGTTCCTGCACGTCTGGCCCGTGATCGCGGCGCCCCTCGATGAGCTCACGGCGTTGCAACGCACTATCGCGCCGCTGACCTCGGGCGCCGGCATCGAGGAGGTGCTCGCGCAGGGCCAACTTGCCCTCCCCGACGGGCGGGTGCGCGAGGCCGCGGTCCGGTTCTCCTATCAACCGGGCGCGGGTGTCGTCATCAGCGTGACCGAGCCACCGACCGAGCGACTGCGGCCGCTGGACGACTATGCCCAGAAGGTGCTTCGCTCTCGCCGCCGCGGAACGGTCTACCCCTACGAGCTCGTCAGCCTGATCGCTGGGCACGACGGCAGCTTCGTCGAGCACGACCTGGACGACGGCGGTGCACTCGTGCCGGTGAATCGCGCGCCGGGCGGCAACCGCGCCGGCCTGGTGGTGGGGTTGGCCCGGACACTGACGAAGCGGCACCCCGAAGGGGTCAGTCGGGTCGTCCTGCTCGGTGACCCCACCCGCGCGCTGGGCGCCGTGGCCAAGGCGGAGTGCGCGATAGTGGTCGCCGCCCTCGACCTGGCCGAGGAGCTCGGCGTGCCGGTCGAGTGGTTCGCCCTGTCGGCGGGCGCTCGCATCTCGATGGACTCAGGCACCGAGAACATGGACTGGGTCGCCAAGGCGCTGCGCCGCATCGTGACCTTCACCCAAGGGGGCGGCGAGATCAACATCGTCGTGGCCGGGATCAACGTCGGGGCCCAGCCGTACTGGAACGCTGAAGCCACGATGTTGATGCATACCAAGGGAATCCTCGTGATGATGCCGGACAGCGCAATGGTGCTGACCGGCAAGCAGTCGCTCGACTTCTCGGGCGGGGTCTCGGCCGAGGACAACTTTGGCATCGGTGGCTACGACCGTGTCATGGGTCCGAACGGTCAGGCCCAGTACTGGGCGCCCGACCTGGCCGGTGCCCGCAAGGTGCTGCTCGCGCACTACGACCACACCTACGTCGTGCCTGGAGAGGGCGCACCCCGAAGGGCCGATACCAGTGACCCGGTGGATCGCGACGTCTGCACCTATCCGCACGAGGTGGCCGACAGCGAGTTCCGAACCGTTGGTGACATCTTCTCGTCGGCAACCAACCCCGACCGAAAGAAGCCTTTCGACATCCGCACGCTGATGCGCGCCGTGACGGACCAGGACCACGAGGTGCTGGAGCGGTGGGCAGGCATGGCCGACGCTGAGACCTCAGTCGTCTTCGACGCCCACCTGGGCGGGTTCCCGGTGTCGTTGATCGGGATCGAGTCCAGGCCCCAGCCGCGCCGGGGGTTCCCTCCGAGCGACGGCCCCGACATCTGGACGGCAGGGACGCTGTTCCCACGCTCCTCGAAA
>DASVKO010000062.1:0-6599 GCA_036385355.1 Dermatophilaceae bacterium | reverse complement strand
CTTCCGCCGTCATACCGACCCTCCCGCCCTGCCCGAAGGACCCTCATGCCCAGCTCCACGGACGCTTCGCTCGACACTCTCGTCGAGAACGAGGATGCGCCCCGCGTCACCACCGTCGTCCCCGATCCCACCCGGTGGCGGGCCCTCATGGTCATTGCGATCGCCCAGCTCATGGTGGTGCTCGACGCCTCGATCGTGAACCTGGCGCTGCCGAGCGCGAAAGTCTCCCTCGGGATCACTGACGCCAACCAGCAGTGGGTCATCACGGCCTACACGCTCACCTTCGGCGGGCTGCTCCTGCTCGGCGGGCGGGTCTCCGACTACGTCGGCCGCAAGCGGGCGTTCATCATCGGCCTCATCGGCTTCGCGGCAGCCTCCGCGATCGGTGGCCTCGCCCCGACCCAGGGCTTCCTGTTCGCCGCCCGTGGTCTGCAGGGCGCCTTCGCGGCCCTGCTGGCCCCCGCAGCCCTCTCCCTGCTCACGGTGACGTTCCACGACCCGAAGGAGCGCGCCAAGGCCTTCGGTGTCTACGGCGCGATCTCCGGCGGTGGCGCCGCGATCGGGCTGCTGCTCGGCGGCGTCCTGACCGAGTACCTCTCCTGGCGCTGGTGCCTGCTGGTCAACGCGCCGATCGCCATCGCCGCGGTGCTCATGGCGATCCCGTGGGTGCACGAGAGCAAGGCCGAGGGCGACACCCGGTATGACGTCGCCGGCGCGATCACCGCCACCCTGGGTCTGGTGACCCTGGTCTACGGCTTCACCAAGGCCGCTCCCAAGGGCCTGCAGGACTCCGCCCACTGGGCCGATGCCGGCACCCTGGTCTGGTTCGCCGCCGCTGCGATCCTGCTGACCTCGTTCTTCGTCATCGAGACCCGGGTCGCCAACCCGCTGCTGCCGATGCGCGTGCTCCTCGACCGCAACCGCGGCGCGTCCTACCTGGTGTCTTTGATCACCGGCATCGGCCTGTTCGCGATGTTCCTGTTCCTGGGCCTGTACCTGCAGGTGATCCTGCACTACTCACCGGTCAAGGCGGGCTTCGCGTTCCTGCCGTTCAGCCTCGGCATCATCCTCGGGGCCGGCGCCGCCGCAAACCTCCTGCCCAGGGTCGGGCCGAAGCCCCTGATCGTGCCTGGTCTCGTCGCGGGATCGGCGGGGCTGCTCCTGCTCACCCGCCTCGCCCCGGACTCGAACTACCTCACCCACGTCCTGGTGCCGATGGTCATCATCAGCGTCGGTATGGCGTTCGTCTTCATCCCGGTGTCCTCCACGGCACTGCACGCGATCGGCCACCACGACGCCGGGGTGGCCAGCGCGATGATCAACACCTCGCAGCAGGTCGGCGGGTCCCTGGGCACGGCGCTGCTCAACACCGTCGCCGTCACGACGTCCGCGGCGTACCTGACCGCGCACACGGCACTGGGCCAGGCGGCAACCCCGGTAGCCCTCACGCAGGGCTACACCCGGGCATTCGCGGTCGGGGCGGCCTTCCTGTTCGTGGCAGCCATCGTGGCGTTCTTCATGCTCAAGGTCGGCAAGGAAGCCGTGCTCGAGGACGACGTCCCCGTCCCCGTGGTCTGACGCCGGCGGGGATCGCCGGGAGCGCCGTTCACGGACCCTGCACGCCGGACGCGTGTATGCCGGATACGGTTAGCGGTGCTGAGCGGCTTCCACCGGTATGCCGTGCAGCGAGGAGGGCTCGCATAGTGGCCTAGTGCGGCGGTCTTGAAAACCGCTGTGGGGTTAAACCCACCGAGAGTTCGAATCTCTCGCCCTCCGCACAATCACAACCGAAGAAGGCCTCTGAGCAGCACAGATGCTGTCAGGGGCCTTCCCGTCCGGCGCAAGCTGGCAGAACCTCTACTGCGACACCAAGACTATGGCGGCAACCGGGCAGGACACCACCTACCCCATGGTGTCGTCCTCGCCCATCCCGTCGCTCAACGCCGTATCGGTGCCCGGCTTCCCGAAGTTCGACACGGGCGTCCCGGACATCTACCGGCACCAGATCTGGAAGCGTGACTTCGAGAAGAACGGTCCCGCGAACCTGAACATGTTCTGGCTCTCCAGCGACCACACCGGTGGCCCGCCCAGCGGGCCTGCCCAGGTCGCGGACAACGACCTGGCCACCGGGAGGATCGTTGACCAGATCTCCCACAGCCCGTACTGGAAGGACTCGGCCATCTTCGTGGTCGAGGACGACTCCCAGGCGGTGTCGACCACGTCGACGGTTACCGTGCCCCGATCCAGATCATCAGCCCCTGGGCGAGGCACGGCGTCGTCGACAGCCACTACTACACGCAGATCACGATGATCCGGACGATCGAACAGATCCTCGGGATCAGGCCGATGAACCAGAAGGACAGCGCGGCCAGCCCGATGCGTGCGGCGTTCACCCAGAAACCGGACCTCACGCCTTTCACCGCTCTGCCCAACCGGACCTCGCTGACCGCCGGACTGCCGACGGTGCCCGACTGCGGAGCCGATGTCCCGGTGTCCCAGAACCCTTCGGTCGCGCCAGCGCCGGCCGGCACGGTGCCCGCAGGCGAACAGGCCGTCGCGGCGCAATGGGCCACGTGGAAGTCGCAGCAGAAGGTCACCGGCCCCGATGCCAGGGCGGACTCCACGACCCCGCACAGATGAACCACTTCGGATGATACGAGGCGCACAACTGGACCCGGCCGTTCCCGGGCGAGAACAAGATCTTCGCGCCCCAGGACGTGCCGGGTGCCGTCATCCCAGGGGCTGACAACAACGGCTGACAACAACGGCTGACAACAGGCCGATCCCTTCAGGGCCCCTGACCAGCCTCACCGCCGGTCAGGGGCCCCTCTGTCAGCGTCACGGGCGTGTCGTTGAGGTTCGAGTCCCTGGCCCTCCGCCTGCTCCCGCAGGCCGGGTTCGGTCTCGGCCAATAAATCCGGGCCACAGCGGGGGCTTTCCGGCCACGGAGTGCCTAACCTTGAGAGTCCGGCGATGGTCGTCCCGGGGGTGGTCTGATGTGTGCGCAGGATGGCAGCGACGCGGCGCCGGCCCCAGTGCTGGCCTCGACGGAGGAGCAGGCGGCCGCGCTGGCGGCAATGCCGAACCCGGTATTCATCATGAAGGCGGTGCGTGACCCGGCCGGGACGGTCCAGGAACTGCGGTATTCCTTCCTGAACGAGGCTTCGGCTCTGCTGCTTGGCCAACCGGTCGAGCCGCTTACCGGGCGCGGTCTTAGCGAGGTGTTCCCGTCGGTCAGGGAACTGGGTATCTTCGACACCTACGCACAGGCGATCGAGTCGGGCACGCCAGTGCTGTTCGACGTGCCGTCGTTCCAGGAGAGCGGGGTGGAGGGTTCCTTCAGCGTCACCGCGGTCCGGTTCGGTGATGGAGTCCTGGTGTCGGCGGTCGACACGACCGAGCAGCGCAAGACCGAGAGGGCGCTCGCCGAGAGCAGTCAGCAGTACCGGATGCTGGCTGAGAATGCCTCGGACGTCGTGGTCTTGACGAATCCGGACCGTCAGGCCACGTGGGTGTCACCTTCGGTGACAGAAATGCTGGGCTGGGAGCCAGAGGATCTGTTGGGGACCCGGCTGGCCGATCTGATTCATCCCGACGACCTGCCCGACACGGCCGCCGAGCGAGACGAGATGTATGGCGGACTGGGAGTCCCCGCACCTGTGGGCGGTTTCGTGGTGCGGATGCGGACCAAGTCCGGGGACTACCGGTGGATGTCCGCTATGGGCACCCCCGTGACCGACGAGTCCGGTGCATCGGTGGGCATTGTGGGGGGTTGGCGGGATGTGGACGATCTGGTGCATGCGCAGAACGCTGCCAAAGGGGAGCGGGACCACCTGCGCGCGACCGTGGACTCACTGCTGGATCCGCAGATGCTGCTGGAAGCGGTCCGTGACGAGACCGGGCAGATCGTGGACTTCGTGATTGTCGAAGCCAATCCCGCTGCGTGCGCCTACCACGGCCGAGACCGTCAGGACCTGGTCGGGGCACGGATGCTCAGTCTGTATCCCGGCATTGTCGATGCCGGCCTGCTGGAGCAGTACGCGAGGGTCACCGAGACTGGCGAACCCGTCGTGCTGGACGACTTCGTGTACGCCAACGAGATCTTGAACGCCGAGCGCCGATACGACATCCGTGGTGCGCGTGTCGGAGATGGGCTGTCGCTGACCTGGAGAGACGTCACTGCCAGATATGGCAGCGCCCGGAGACTGGCCGAGTCGGAGGAGCAGTACCGGCTCCTGGCTGAGAACGCGTCAGACGTGGTCATGCGTCTGAGCCCGGATCTGAGCTTCGAATGGCTGTCCGGCTCGGTCGCCGGCGTCCTGGGGTGGGAGTCGTCCGACCTGGTCGGTCACCTCATCGACCAGTTCATCTATCCCGAGGACCTGGATCGTGTTCGGCAGGCGGTCGCCAATGCCTCGGGAAGTGCGGCGGGGGTGGAGTTCCGGTTCCGCCGCGCGGACGGCACCCACCGATGGGTGGCCTGCCGGACCCGGATGAAGGTGGACGAGGACGGCACCCCGGTGGCCGTGGTCGGCGGTCTGGTCGACATCGCGGAACGCAAGGCCCTGGAAGCCAACGAGCTGGACCGGATGGAAGAGCTCGAGCGGTTCCAGCGACTGACCGTCGGACGTGAGCTCAAGATGATCGAGCTGAAGAAGCAGATCGAGTATCTCCGGAAGTCCGTCCCTGCCAAGGGAAGCGATCCCGGCGACCAGCCCCGGTCGTGACCCCGGCAGGCGGGCTCACGGGCTGACGGGCGTACCTCAGCGAGCCCGGTGAGCCCGGCGAGGTGAGTGCCTCGCGTGGTTTGTGCTGGGTCAGGGTCGGACGTACAGCGCGGTCTCGCTCTGGTGATTGTTCTCGACGACCACTGAGTTGGCGCGGCGGTTGGCCGTGACGCGCACGTAGGCGCTGAACCTCCGAGAGGTGCAGGAAGAGCTCACGGGGATGTTGATGATGTTCAGGTTGAGCTTCCGGTGGTGGATCTCCCAGGTGATCCTGGTGCCGGCCAGAGGACCGCTGACGTACGTTCGGCAGACGGCACCACTGGCCTGGAGCTGCCGGACCACGAGCTGGGTCCCGACATACGCGTACGAGGCCGAACGTCTGGAACCCCTGCCAAGGCAGGCGCCCCTGTTGTCACCGGGGTAGCAGACTGTGACGTTGACGTCCCCGATCGCCTGGATGGAGGTCGCCGTGGCACGGGCCGTGAATCGGACAGGCGCCGCGGCGTATGAGCTGTTGACCAGGGCTTTGTTGTACTGCCAGACCTGGGCCGACGAGTGGATGGGGGCGCTGAGCCGCAGGCTGGTTCCTGCCAGGACGTTGATCGTCCCGTAGACGCGCGTGCTCGCGTGGTTGATCAGGACGGCATACAGCTGGCAGGTGAGAGCCCGCGTGGCCGGGGCCGTGACCAGCCCGCGGGTGAGCAGGACCACCCTCGTGCCGCGGGTGACGTTCTGCCCGGTGACGATCCGCTGGGTCACCGTGGACGAGCCGGCCACGCGGCAGTACACCAGGTGTGAGACCGCTGTGAGCTGGCCGGCATTGCCCACGACGAGGTAGCTGCTCACCAGGCGGGTGGTCCCGGCCGAGACAGTGACCGCGAGCCCGAGGTTGACCAGCGCCTGTGGGGTGCCTGCAGGCTGGGTGCGATACCGGCCGATGGTCGCCGCCGTCGCTGTCGGTGCCGGTGTCCCCATCGTGGTGACGCTGACCCCCAGAACCAGGGCCAGCGTTGCTCTCAGCACAGTCGTCCGGCTCATGGCGAAAGACTAGGTGCGGGTGACCGTTCGGCGTCCGATGTCCCGGTCGGCGTGTCGTTCTGGACTGGGGCGTTCACCCCAGACCCGTGCCATCAGCGATCGACGATGGCCCCTGTTCGTCTGCTTGCCCCGGTGGCCCGGTTGCCGCCAGAGTGGGCCCCATGAAGTTCCACACGACGATCCTGCAGAGCGGCAAGACAACCACCGGCATCCGCGTCTCGGATGAGGTCGTCGCTGCTCTCGGGCAAGGCAGACGCCCGGCCGTGCGGGTGACAGTCAACGGGTACACATACCGCACCTCGGTGGCGTCGATGAACGGCACGTTCATGTGCAGTGTCAGTGCCGACGTACGCAAGAACGCCGGAGTCAGCGGGGGCGACGAGGTCGACGTCGAGATCGAGCTCGACACCGAGCCGCGAGAGGTCACGGCGCCTGCCGACATCCAGGAGGCGCTGGGCCTCGACCCGGACGCCAGCCGGTTCTTCGAGTCGTTGTCCTACAGCCACAAGTCCGCCTATGTGCTCTGGGTCGAGTCTGCCAAGAAGGACGAGACCCGCCAGCGGCGCATCCCCGAGGCTGTCAGGATGCTGAAAGAGGGCCGAAAGCAGCGGTGACCGTCGAGGGCGCCGTGGCGGTCGCTCTTGGGGTACGTGAAACTGTCGCCATGACGCTACGGATCGGTTACAAGGCTTCGGCAGAGCAGTTCAGCCCACGGGAGCTCGTCGAGTTCGCCGTGCAGGCCGAGCAGGTCGGCCTGGACAGCGTGATGATCTCCGACCACTTCCAGCCCTGGCGCCATACCGGCGGTCACGCCCCGTTCTCGATGGCCTGGCT
>DASVKO010000061.1:0-30616 GCA_036385355.1 Dermatophilaceae bacterium | reverse complement strand
GTCGTCGCCCGGTACCCCGACCACCTCGACCTCTTCACCACGGCCTCCGACGGCAAGATCATGTCGACCTGGTGGGACGCCCGCTCGGGCTGGGCCGGCTGGTTCCACGTCTCCGGCGGCGTCGCCGCGGCCGGCGCCACGGTGACCGCGATCGCCCGCTACCCGTCCCATCTCGATCTGTTCACGGTCGGCACCGACAACCGCATCTACAGCTGCTGGTGGGATAACCGTTCGGGCTGGGCCGGCTGGTTCCAGCTGGGCGGCCTGGTCGCCCGACCCGACTCCACAGTCACCGTCGTCGCCCGGTACCCCGACCACCTCGACCTCTTCACCACGGCCTCCGACGGCAAGATCATGTCGACCTGGTGGGACGCCCGCTCGGGCTGGGCCGGCTGGTTCCAGGTCTCCGGCGGAGTCGCCTCCCCCGGGTCGCCGGTGACCGCGATCTCGCGTTACTCCAACCACCTCGACCTCTTCGTCGTCGGCACCGACAACCGCATCTACAGCACCTGGTGGCACGACACGACCGGGTGGGCCGGCTGGTTCAATGTCTCTCGCGGAGTAGCCAAGCCGGGGAGCCAGGTGGCCGCGATCTCGCGGGTCACCGAGCACATCGACGTGTTCGTGGTCGGTTCGGACGGCATCGTCTACAGCACCTGGTGGGACGGCTCCGGCGGCTGGGCCGGATGGTTCCAGCTGGGCATCACCTGAGGGCAGCACTCACCCCCGCCTGAGTGGCCGCGGACTCGCGCCCCCACTCAGGCCCGCGGGCCAGCCCCCCGGCTGGCCCGCGGAGTCGTTCGCCCGGCTGACCTCGGGCTCAGCCCTGCACGCGGCTGCTGTGACCTGCCCACTCCGCCTCGCGCAGCTCGACCTTGCGGATCTTTCCCGTCGCGGTCTTGGGAAGCGACTCGACGATCTCGACCTGGTCGGGGGCCTTGTAGTGGGCGATCTGGGTCCGGACGTGCGCGATGATCTGCGCCGCAGTGGGCGGAGTCTCGCCGGGGCGGACCACCACGAAGGCCTTCGGCCGCTCACCCCACTTGGCGTCCGGATGGCTGACCACGGCGACCTCGAGCACCCCGGGATAGGAGTCGATGGCAGCCTCGACCTCGATCGTGGAGATGTTCTCGCCACCGGAGATGATGATGTCCTTGGCGCGGTCGCGGAGCTCGATGTAGCCGTCCGGGTGCCACACCCCGAGATCGCCGGAGTGGAACCAGCCGCCACGGAAGGCCTCCGCGGTCCCCTCGGGATCCTCGAAGTAGCCCTTCATCACGTTGTTGCCGCGCATGACGACCTCGCCCATGGTCGCCGCGTCACGCGGCACGTCCTGCATGTGCTCGTCGACCACGCGGATGCCGTCCGTGACGATCATGCCGACACCCTGTCGGGCCATGAGCCTGCTGCGTTCCTTGACGTCAAGAGCGTCCCAGCCGTCCTGCACCTCGCAGACGGTGTACGGCCCGTAGGTCTCGGTCAGGCCATAGACGTGCACCAGCTTGGCGCCGATCCCGGTCATCGTCGAGATGACCGTCGGGCTGGGCGGGGCTCCGGCCACGGTGACCACGATCTCGCGGTCCAGGGTGTGCACCCGCGGCGAGCTGGCGATGGACACCAGCACGGTCGGAGAGCCGTTGAGGTGGGTGATCCCCTCCTTGTCGAACAGGTCCCAGATCACCTCGGCGTCCACGGCCCGCAGACAGACATGGGTGCCGCCGATGGCCGTGACCGCCCAGGCGGTGCACCAGCCGTTGCAGTGGAACATGGGCAGTGTCCACAGGTAGCGGGACTGCCCTGTGTGCTCGGAGTGGATGATCCCCGAGAGGGAGTTCAGGAAGGCACCGCGGTGGTGGTACATGACGCCCTTGGGCCGGCCCGTGGTGCCCGAGGTGTAGTTGATCGAGATCGTCGAGCGCTCGTCCTCCACCGTCCAGGGCAGCGGCTCGTCGTTGCCCATGGCGAGCAGCTCGTCGTACCCGAAGCCCGGGACGGTGGGTGAGGGCTCCACGCCACCGGCAGGGTCCACGACCGTCACGACATGCAGCAGCTCGGGCAGATCCGCCAGGCCGGAGTCGACCAGGTTGTGCAGGGCAGCGTCGACGACCAGCACCGTGGCGCCGGAGTGCTCGAGGATGTACTTGACCTCGGGTGGCGCCAGCCGGGTGTTGATCGCCACGAGGACTCCGCCGGCCAGGGGCACCGCGAAGTTGGCGATGAGCATCTCGGGGATGTTGGGCATCAGGTAGGCCACCCGGTCACCGGGTGTGACCCCGCAGGCGCGCAGCGCGTGGGCGACCCGGGTCACCTCGGCGGACAGCTCGGTGTACGTCATCCGCCGCTCGCCGTAGACCACGGCCTCGCGGTCGGGAAAGACCTCGGCGGAACGGCCCAGGAAAGCCAACGGAGTCAGGGGCGTTGACCAGACATCGGGGCTGGCGGTTGTCGTGGTCATGAATCCTCCGTGTCAAAGGCGCGGGGCCGCGCGTGGATGATCAGAGTCTTACCCGATGTGAGAGGGGGTGCCACTCGAAATACTGACCGTCTCACCGAGGACGCGTCGCGCACCAGTGGTCCACCTGCGTGGACCGGCAGTGATCGCTCACTGGTCGTCGTCGAACAGGTGCGCAGTCCGCGCCGCGGTGCCGACCGCCGATGGCCCCGACGTCAGCGCACCGATCCCGAGCACGGCGAGCCCACAGCCCGCGACGATCCACCACGCCGGCCGGCTGGCCGCGGTGAAACCCGTTGTCAGCGAACCGGCCAGGCCCGAGCTCAGCACCGAGCCAACCACCGCGACGCCGAGGGCCGCGCCGACCTGGCGGCTCGTGGACGCAACAGCGGCGGCGACCCCGGCCTGGCTGCGGGGCATCCCGGACACGGCCGTGTTCGTGATCGGCGCGTTGACCAGGCCGAACCCCAGCCCGAAGACCAGGTAGCTCACGAGCAGCCACGCCAGGGACGTGTCCGCCCCGAGGCCGACGAGCATCAGGGCACCTGCGCACATGGCGGTGCCGGCGGCGAGCAGCGGGATACGCGGGCCTCGCGAGCCCACCAGGCGTCCGGACAGCGGTGCGAAGATCATGGTCATCACAGCCAGCGGCAACGTGGACAACCCTGCCTGGAGGGCGGACAGTCCCCGAACCTCCTGCAGGTACAGGGTGTTCAGGAACAGGAAGCCCGAGAAGGCGCCGAAAGCGCTGATCGCGATCACCGTCGCACCGGAGAACGGGGCGCTGCGGAAGAAGCGCAGGTCCAGCAGCGGATCGACCCGGCGCGGCTCGTAGGCCACCAGCGTCCCGATCGCGACGAGCGCCAGCGCGAACAGGCCCAGGGTCGTCGACGACGACCAGCCCGCCTGCGGCGCCTCGATGATCGCGTAGGTCAGGCTCGCCAGCGCCACGATCACCAGGAGCTGGCCCACGACGTCAACCCGGCGGGGGCGGGCCGCCCTCGACTCCGGGACGAAGCGGGCTGTGAGACCGATCGCGGCAAGTCCGATCGGGATGTAGATCCAGAAGATGGACCGCCAGCCGACCGTCTCGACCAGCAGACCGCCCACGACCGGACCCAGTCCGAGGCTGATACCGACGACGCCGCCCCAGATACCGATGGCGCGCGCCCGCTCCCGCGGCTCCGTGAAGACGTTCGTGATGATGGACATCGCGACGGGGTTGAGCATCGAGGCGCCGACAGCCTGCACCATCCGGAACGCGATCAGCCAGCCCAGCCCCGGCGCGAGGCTGCACAGCAACGAGCCCACGGTGAAGAGGAGCAGCCCGGCCCGGAAGGTCCGTCGCCGGCCGACCCGGTCTGCGGTCGAACCGGACAGCATGAGCAGGCTCGCCAGCACCAGGACGTAGGCGTCGACCGTCCACTGGAGACCCGACAGGGACACGTGCAGGTCACTGCGGATCGACGGCAGCGCGACGTTGACGATCGTCACGTCCATGCCGACCAGCAGCAGGCTCAGGCAGCAGATCCCCAGGACGAGCAGCCGGCGACGCTGACTCAGCTCCGTCATGGCTCGTTGACGATGACGAAGTCGTCGAAGGTGTGCGCTCCCGGCGAGCCGGCGAGCGCCACTGCCGCATCACGCACCGCGCGCAGCTGGCCGACAGTCATCTGAAGCGGTGGCTCATCCGGCTGGAAGGCCGTGCCCTCGGGGTAGTCCGTGCCCGGGGTACGGCTCATCTCGATGTGGCAGCCCATCACCTGACGGACCCCGCGCGACTCCGCGAGCCGAAGCAGCCGATCGAGACTGTCGGTGAAGGCTGCCCCGTCCTGGACGTACAACCGGCCCGGATAGACGGTGTCGCCGGTCAGCAGGAGACCGGTCCACGGGTCAAGGACCGCGACCGACGAATCCTGATGGCCCGGAATACCGGTGATCTCCAGAACCCGTCCGCCGAGGTCGAACCGCACCACCTGGTCAGGCCATCCGGCGAAGCCGAAGAAGTCCGTGACGGAGGCGAGGTCCGTGCCGACCACGGTGGTATTCGGCCGGCCCTCGAACTGGACGTCGCCGTCAACGTGGTCATAGTGCCCATGGGAGTGGGCAACCACCAGGCCGTATGACGTCCGCTCATGCGCGACCAGCCACGTCGAGATCAGCCGGTCAACCGTCTCGCGCACCGGGCAGAGGGCCGGGTCGCCGGTCGCGCCCGTGTCCAGCAGCAGTGCGCGTTCGTTGCCGAAGAGCAGGTAGAGGAAGGGCGCCTCGCGGCTGACCGTCTTGCTCTGACGCAGGACCATGGTGTGCTCGTCATAGCGATGCACCTGGATTGCCGGCTCGGTGTCGCCGCTGCCGGGCCGGACCCCATGGCACCATCGGACATCGAGGGACCCCGACGATGTCGGCGCGCTCGTGACGAAGTCGACGAGCTCGGGCTGGGAGGCGGGGGGCACCCGGACAGTCTCCGACATCGCCTACAGTCTGGCGAGCGGGTCCGGCAACGGGAAGAAGGCGACGATGAGGACGATCGGGATTCTGGGCGGCATGAGCAGCGTCGCCAGCGCGGAGTACTACCGGGGGATCAACGAGGGCGTCAACTCCCGTCTGGGCGGCCATTCCGCCGCGGAGCTCGTCCTCTACAGCGTGGACTTCGGCGTGATCGACGGCTTCATCCACGACGAACAGTGGGGCCAGGCCGCCGAGTACCTCGCCGAGCGGGCGCACCGGCTCGAGCTCGCGGGCGCGGACTTCCTCATCATGGCCACGAACACGATGCACCGGGTGGCGCTCGAGGTGCAGGACGCGGTCGGCATCCCGCTGATCCACATCGTCGACCCGACCGCCGACTCGGCCATCGCCGACGGGGCGAACACCCTGGGACTGCTCGGTACCGCGCCCGTGATGGAAGGCGACTTCTACCGGGGGCGTTTCACTGACCAGGGCGTCGAGGTGCTGGTCCCCGGCGAGAGGGACCGCGCTCTCGTGCATCGGGTCATCTTCGAGGAGCTGACCCACGGGACCATCGACGACCACTCCCGGCAGGAGTACCTGCGGATCATGGGCGACCTTGTCGACCGGGGCGCGCAGGGCATCGTGCTCGGCTGCACCGAGATCAGCCTTCTGGTCTCGGCGCAGGACATGCCCGGGACAGTGCTGTACGACACGACCGCGCTTCACGTGGACCGCGCCGTACGCATCAGCTTGGGACTCCACCCCCTTGGCACGGGACCGGTTTCGGGTCTGGATTGACGAGTCAGGGAGCGGCCTGGACGAATTCCGGCTGGTCAAGCAGGCGCAGCCAGGTGCCGTCGGGCTGCCGGCGCGCCACTTGGGCACGGGCGCCCGCGCCATCCCTGGGCGGTGTGGAGGTAAGTGCGATGTCGCCACTGATCAGGGTCGGCAGCGGTGGCTCCTGTTCAAAGCGGGGCGCATGGGCCAGTACCTTCTCCCACAGCTCACGGATGGCGTCTCGGCCCACGGTCGTGCTGCCCGGCGGGTAGGCCATGACGGCCTCCTCTTCATAGAGAGCTGCAATACCCGCTGCATCTCCGTCGTTGGCGCACTCGACGAACAGGCGGGTGAGGTCTTCGGGCTTCAGCGCATGCTCGTTGTTCGGTGCTTGCTCATTGTTCGACACAGAGGTCCCTTCGTTCAGAACTGGGTGGTGATACCGCCCAGCCTGTGCGTGCACCCATCAGAAGTCCAACAAATCGTTCTACTCACAACTAGAATCACTGGTTATGGAACTGAGACAGCTGGAGTACTTCGTCGCAGTGGCCGAGGAGGCAAACTTCACCCGCGCGGCCGAACGCGTCCATATCAGCCAGTCGGGAGTCAGCGCCCAGATCCGGCAGCTCGAACGCGATCTCGGTGCGACCCTGATCGACAGGTCCGGGCGAACCGCCACCCTGACAACAGCAGGAACGGCGGCTCTCGAGTATGCCCGAGCCGTCCTCGTGTCGGTGAACGACGTGCGGCAGGCAGTGGACGAGGTGAACGAGTTGATCCGAGGCCGGCTTGTCGTCGGCATGGTCACCGCATGCACCGTAACCCCCCTGTTCGATGCCCTCGCCACATTCCATCGCGCCCACCCCGGTGTGGAGATGACCCTGGTCGAGGACAACTCCGACCGGCTCATCGACAGCGTGCGGACTGGCGCCATGGACCTGGCCCTCATCGGGGCGGCGGGCGCGGCACCTGCGGGGGTAGAAACGCTGCCGATCATCAGTGAGCGACTCGTTGCAGCTGTAGCAGTCGGCCACCCGCTGACCAGACGGCGGTGCGCGAACCTGGCCGACATCAGCGCGTACCCGATCGTGTGCCTGCCGGAAGGAACCGGCATCCGAACCGTGTTCGACCAAGCCTGCGCCGAAAAGGGGATACGACCGAACATCGCCCTGCAGGCCAGCGCTCCCGGCGCCGTCGCCGATCTCGCCATCCGCGGTCTTGGCGTCGCCATTCTCAGCGAGTCCATGACGGCGGTCCATCAGGGTCGGCTGACTGCTGTCACCATCGACGACGTCGAGACACCCGCAGTGCTGGCCCTCATCTGGGCGACAACACAGAGCCACGCCCTTCGAGAGCTCGTGATGCACAGTCACGATGCCTTCAGGAGCGGGCGAACCTGACGAGGGGGTCGATGTTCTCGGGGTCGGCATCGGCCGCCCACAGAGCGTCGAGGTAGGCACGCCGGTTGGGTCCGTCGCCCTGGATGCTCCTCGCACCCCAGGTGAACGGTTCACCATCGAGGGTGCGCATCAGGAGATCGGCAAAGGCGCGCGCATGACGTCCGTTCCCGTTGGGAAACGGGTGAATGGCCACGAGACGGTGACGGACACACGCGACCGCCTGGTCCCGGTCGAGCCAGGCGCTGTCCGGCGCGACCCAGCTGGCCGCATCCTGCACGAGGTTCTGCACGGAGATCGCCTTGACGGACGGATCGACGCCGATGTTGCGTTCCGTCGTCCGGTACCTGCCGGCCCACCTCCACACGTACCGGAACATGGCCTTGTGCAGGGACCTCACGAACGCCGTCCAGGACCTTCGCGGTGGTGAGTCTGCGCCGCCGCATACCCAGCACCGCGTCGGCGATGTTCGCCTGCTCAGCCGCGTTGAGCTCCTCGCGGGTGGCGATGTAGGTCGGAATCAGGCCTTCCCGCTCGTCCGGCTCCAGCGGCGTGGCGCCATCGGGACCCGCGTGGATGTCAGTCAACAACTCTCCACAGTCCCCGCTCGGTGCTGATCCTGGCGATCAGATCCTCACGGGTGTCACGCGCCGCATCGCCGGTGACGCCCTGGTCCTCGAGGCGCATGGAGTGGGCGACGCCGGCGAAGTCCCGGGCAAGAACGCGTTCGGCCTGCGCGCGGACCTGGGCTTCCAGCGGGACGCGGGGCACGAAGGCGTAGACAAGGTCGCACCCGAGCGCGTTGGCGGCGCGGGTGAGAGTGGCCAGGCGCGCGCCCTCCGCACGTTCGGAGGCTTCCAGCTTGGTGACCGCCACTTGTGACGTACCCATCCGGGTGGCCAGCTCAGCCGCTGACATGCCCAACGCGTCGCGGATGGCGCGAACCCATCCGCCGGTCGGCCGTGCCGTGGAGGCTGGCGTTAGCGCACGCCACGGAGCCAGGCGCCGTTCGAGGGTACGACGCGCTTGAAGCTGCGTAGCCATGAGCTACTCCTTATGGAACGTGGCTTGATCAATAAGGTATAGGTTATCAGAGTTCACACTTCGATAACCTATACCTTATGCCGAAGATAGTTGGCCTCGCCATAGCGCGACTTCGGCGAAGGCGGCCGGAGCAATCCTCAGATGCGCTTGTCGCTGTCGATGAGGTAGCCCCCACCGGCCTTCACGAAGGTGAAGCGGTGGGTCTCGGTCGAGGAGACGCCCCTCCTGCTTGTGAACGTGAGGTTGGCGACAGCCGTGTTGGCGGAGGCGCTCGGCCTGACCTTGCTGACCCTGACATTGCGGATGGTGGTCCAGAAGCCGTCGTAGACGCGTCGACCGCCGGCGTAGTTCTGCATCCTGAGCGACAGCTGGCCCCAGGTGCTGTCCGTGTTCTGGGTGACGGTGCCGTAGTACGACGTCACGAAGCGCGCGAGCTGCGTGTTGGCGTTCACGACCCGGGGGGCCGTGGCGCTCTGGGACGAAGGGCTCGTGGGAGTGGACGACTCGGAAGGCTGCGCACTGGTCGCCGCCGGCTTCGCCGGCGCGGTCGGGTGCACCGTACTGCGGGCAGCGGTGGTGCCGCCCTGGTCCACCACCTGGCTGAACAGGACGACCGCGCCGAGGACGGCGGCCAGCAGCACGCCGAGCAGGATGGGTTTCGAGCGGCGCCCACTCCCCCAGCCGTTCTTCGCAGGCGCGGGAGTGCCGCCATGGGCCTCGCGCGGGCCTGCAGGCTCAGGGCTCTTGACAGCTGTCGCGTCAGCCACAGGCACCGCGACCACCGGCGACTGCGCCACCGGGCTAACGACCTCCGGCGGTCTGGTCGCCACCGGCTTGACCACCGGCTTCGCAACCGGCTTGACCACTGGCTTCGTCACCGCACTCGCCGTGGTCGCCAGAGCCACCGCTCTCGCGGCCACTGGCGCTGGGGTCACCGGCTCAACAACGACCGGCTTGGCGGGCACTGGCGTCTTCGCCACGGGCGCGTCAACCACCGGCTTGGCGACCGTGGTCGCCGCGGTCACCGGCTCAACACCGACCGGTTCAGCGACCGCCCGCTGAACCACCACCGGCCTGGCGCGCACCGGCGCCTCTGCCACCGGCTCGACCACCACCGGCTTGACGGGCGCAGGCGCTGGGGCCACCCCAGGCTCAGCAACGGGGTTCGCGGCCACCGGCTTGGCAGCCACGGGGTTCGCAGCCACCGGCTTGGCGGGCACCGGAGCTTTGGTCATCGGCGGCCGGGCCACCTCGGAAGCAGCAACAGAAGCAGCCGCCGCTGCGACCGCGGGCGCGACGGCGTCGAGACGCTGAGTCGGCTCGAGGGCCTGGGTCGACTCGACCAGCGGCGCAGGGAAGACCCTGGTGACGCTGGGGTCGACCCGGCGCGGGACCAGGGGGGCCAGGACCCGGGCAATGGCACCCAGCCGCCGCGCGCTGGTCGCCATGTCCCAGCGGCAGGCCGGATCCTCATGCATCATCGCGTCGATGGCAGGCCCGAGTGCGCCGGAGTGCGCCATCGGCCTGGGCCGCTCGGTAGCGATGGCCCGGAGCAGGGCGATCGGGTTGCTCCTGGGCTCGTAGGGCGGCTGGCCCTCGACCGCTGCGTAGAGGGTGGCGCCCAGGGCCCAGACGTCGGAGGCCGGGTGCGGGTCGCCGCCCCGGGCCAGCTCTGGTGAGAGGTATCCAGGGGTGCCGGTGATGAAGCCGACCTGGGTGAGCTGCTCGTCGCCGTGACCGCGGGCGATGCCGAAGTCGCTGATCTTGGGGTGGCCGGCCTTGTCGATGAGCACGTTGCCGGGCTTGATGTCGCGGTGGACGATACGGCGCTGGTGGGCACGGGAGAGGGCCCCTGCCAGCTGGGCGCCGACGTCGGCGACCCGTTGCGGCGCGAGCTGCCCCTCGCGGGAGATCTCGTCGGCGAGGGTCTCGCCCTCGACGTACTCCATGACAAGCCAGGGACGGCCCTCATGGGTGACCACGTCATACACCGCAACGGCGTTCGGGTGGTTGAGCGCGGCGGCCGAGCGGGCCTCGCGCATGGCGCGCTTGGTCTCGGTGGCCGAGTCGCCGGGCAGCGCGCCGATCTGCTTGACAGCGACCTCGCGACCGAGGACCTCGTCGCGACAAAGCCACACTGTGCCCATGCCGCCTCGCCCGATCGCACGAAGTACCTGGTAGCGACCGGCTATGAGCTGGAGTTGCATGAAGTCCTCTCGTTGAACACCGCTAACCCTACGGTGGGGCCGGGCTCCTCACCCCTCCGAGCCAGACCGCGGCGATGCGCTCAGGCGAAGGCGCCGTCGGTTGGCGTCGCCCCTGTGACAAGAGCCACAATCACACCCGGCACGATTCACCTAGGCTCAACCGGGTTCCCCCCTGTTGACCGCCCTGTACTCAAGAACCAGTGACCCTTGGAAGCTCCTGGCGCCCAGTCGATGAACAACCGACAAAGGATGACCGATGCGCGCTAGACATGTACTCCCGGCAATTGTTGCCGTGGCCGCCCTGATTCTCACCGGCTGCGCAGACAACAGCAAGACTGCCACCGGCGGCTCCACGACCGGCTCCACGGCCACTAAGGTGAAGAAGGACGATGCGGCCGCGGCCCTGCTGCCCGGCAAGGTCGCCACAGCGGGCAAGCTCGTCATCGGCACCAGCCCGAACTACGCCCCGAACGAGTTCAAGGACGACGCCGGCAAGCCGGTCGGCTGGGCGATCGAGGTGGGCGACGCGATCGCCTCCAAGCTCGGGCTCAAGGCCGACTATCAGGTTGCCCGGTTCGAGAACATCATTCCGGGAATCGTCGGCGGCAAGATCGACGTTGGCGAGTCGTCGTTCACGGACACTGCGGTGCGTGAGAAGCAGGTCGACTTCGTGAACTACTACGTGGCTGGCATCCAGTGGGCATCGGCAGCCGGCAAGACGGTCGACCCCGACAACGCCTGTGGCCTCAAGGTCGCCGTGCAGGCAACCACCTACCAGGACACCGTCGAGGTGCCGGCCAAGAGCGCGGCCTGTGTCAAGGCAGGGAAGCCGGCGATCAAGAAGATCTCGCTGGACACCCAGGATGCTGCGGCCAACGCTGTCGCCCTGGGCCAGGCCGACGCGTTCAGCGCCGACTCGCCGGTCACCCTCTACGGAATCTCCCAGCTGAAGGGCAAGCTGCAGACGGCGGGGAAGACCTTCGAGGCCGCCCCGTACGGCATGGCGGTGGCCAAGGGCTCGGGCATGGCCAAGGCGGTCCAGGCTGCACTGCAGTCGATGGTGGATGACGGTTCCTACGGCAAGATCCTCGACAAGTGGGGCGTCGCCGACGGTGGCCTCAAACAGATCACGATTAACGCCGCCACGAAGGGCTAGCTCGTGGCTGCCGGAGGTCCGAACGGTCCGGCGACGGGGGCGACCCTGCCGCCGGGCGGCAACGGTGACAATGGGCCTTCCAAAGGCGCCGGACCATCGAACGGCTCTGCACCGCCGGACGGGGCACTGGAGTCGGCGCCGATCCAGGCGATCCGGCTCAGGCACCCCTGGCGCACCGTCCTCGCCGTGGTGCTCATCCTCTTCCTCGCGCTGTTCATCCTCGACGCCGCGAGGCGACCGGCCTATGACTGGCCGTCGGTAGCGAAGTACATCTTCGACAAACGCATCTCCCGGGCTGCAGTCAACACGCTCCAGCTCATGGTCTACTCGATGGTGATCGCGATCGTCCTGGGCGTGATCCTGGCTGTCATGCGCCTGACCCCGAACCCGGTCGTCAAGAGCGTCGCCTGGTTCTACATCTGGGTCTTTCGCGGCACTCCGGTCTATGTGCAGCTGGTGTTCTGGGGCCTGCTTGCGGTCATCTACCAGAACATCGACATCGGCATACCGTTCATGAAGCCGTGGCACTCCTTCGAGACCAACGCCGCGCTGAGTACCTTCACGCTCGCGGTCATCGGACTGGGGCTGAACGAGGCGTCGTACATGTCCGAGATCGTGCGGGCCGGCCTGCTCTCGGTGAACCGCGGCCAGGAGGAGGCTGCGACGGCGCTCGGGATGAGCTGGTTCCAGACGATGCGGCGGATCATCCTCCCGCAGTCGATGCGGGTGATCATCCCGCCGACCGGCAACGAGGTCATCTCGATGCTGAAGACGACCTCACTGGTCACGGCGGTGCCGTACAGCTTCGACCTGTACACGCGGTCGCGGGACATCTCGGCGGAGACGTTCAACCCGATCCCGATGCTCATCGTGGCATCCATCTGGTACCTCTTCTTCACCTCGATCCTGATGGTCGGCCAGTACTTCCTGGAGAAACGGTTTGCCCGCGGCGTGGGCGACCGCCAGCCGGACCGAAAGGTCGTGGCCCAGGCCGACCCGGCAGTCAGTCCCGAACCAGGAGGTGCGCGATGACCACGATGGAAACGCCCGGCACAGTGTCACGCTCGGAGGTTCCCATGGTGCTCGCCGAGCGCGTGTCGAAGAGCTTTGGGACCAACCAGGTGCTCAAGAGCATCTCCCTGACGGTGAGACGCGGCGAGGTCATGTGCCTGGTCGGACCGTCCGGATCGGGCAAGTCGACGTTCCTGCGCTGCATCAACCATCTGGAGGTGGTCTCGGCCGGACGGCTCAGCGTCGACGGTGACCTCATCGGCTACCGGGAGGCGAACGGGAAGCTGTACGAGCTGCACCCCAAGGAAGCTGCCCGTCAGCGGCGGGAGATCGGGATGGTGTTCCAGCTCTTCAACCTTTTCCCGCACATGACGGCGCTGGAGAACGTGATGGAGGCGCCACAGCTGGTCAAGGGGCTGTCGAAGACGCAGGCGGAGCAGCGCGCCAGGGACCTCCTGGACCGGGTGGGCCTGGCCGATCGCTCGGACTACTACCCCGCGCACCTCTCGGGAGGGCAGCAGCAGCGGGTGGCGATCGCCAGGGCGCTCGCGATGGAGCCCAAGCTCATGCTCTTCGACGAGCCGACCAGCGCGCTGGACCCTGAGCTCGTCGGCGAGGTGCTCGACGTGATGAAGGGACTGGCCAGGTCCGGTATGACGATGATCGTCGTCACCCACGAGATGGGATTCGCCCGTGAGGTGGCCGACTCGTTCGTGTTCATGGACGGCGGGGTGGTCGTGGAGTCCGGTGTGCCGAGCGAGGTGCTCGCGAACCCGCAGCACCGGCGCACCCAGGCGTTCCTGTCCAAGGTCCTCTGACCCGCCCAGCTGAGGGATGCCGCGTGAAGATCACTGACATCAGGCAGCTCGTCCACTTCAGAGCGCCCTTGGTCTCCAGGAAGCGTCGCGTGCTGGCGAACGCCTACAACGTGGCGGAGTATCGCGCCGCTGCCCGTCGAGCCCTGCCGAGGGGAATCTTCGACTACATGGATGGCGGCGCCGAGGACGAGGTGACCCTGCGGCGCAACCGCGCGGTGTTCGACAGCTGGGGTCTCATGCCCAGCTGGGGTCCGGTCACCGGGCCTGACACCATGACCTCGATCCTGGGGCGCACCGCGGCGCTGCCGCTGACCCTCACCCCCACCGGCGCAACCCGGCTGTTCCACCCGGAGGGCGAGCTGGCCGTGGCCAGGGCGGCAGCTGCGGCTCGCGTGCCGTACGGCCTTGCCGGGCTCAGCACGGTGTCCATGGAGGCGGTGGCGGACCAGTACCCGGACTGTGACCGCTGGTTCAACCTCGGGCTCTCCTCCGACCGTGGCTACCTGGCGGCCAAGCTGGAGCGCTGCGCCGCAGCCGGCTACCGCGCCCTCCTGGTGAACGTGGACATCCGGGCTCTCGGTGCCAGGGAGCGGGATCAGCGCAACGGCTTCACGGCCCCGCCGGCGATGACGCTCTCGTCCCTGCTGGGGATCGCCGCCAGGCCAGGGTGGTGGGTCAGCTTCCTTCGGGCAGAAGGGATCCGCTTCCCGAACCTGGAGCCGAGCCGCTCCGATGACCCGCTGACGCCGTCGATGTGGCAGCAGATTCTTGGGCATTCCGACTCGGGCAAGGGCTGGGAGGATCTCGAGGCGCTGCGCGCAGCCTGGCCGGGCAAGATCATCCTGAAAGGCTGTGTCAACCCCGGCGACATCGTTCGGGCGGCGTCCATCGGCCTGGACGCGGTGCAGCTGAGCAACCACGGCGGACGCCAGCTCGACCACATGCTGAGCCCGCTGGACGTGCTTCAGGAGTCGCGGCAACGAGTCGGGGACGGCATCGAGCTGATCGTGGACTCCGGCATCCGGCGGGGCAGCGACATCGTCACGGCCCTCGCGCTCGGAGCCGACGCCTGCTCGATCGGGCGCGCCTACCTATACGGTCTGGCAGCGGCCGGCTCCCCCGGCGTGAGCCGGGTGATCGAGATTCTCGGCGAGGAGCTGAGGCGCACGATGACGCTGGTGGGCGTCTCATCCATTGCCGAGCTGAAGGGACGCGGTTCCGAGGTCGTCCGTGAGATCAGGGTCGGATACCCGTGACCGGCCGAGCCGGTCAACGCCGGATTCAGGGTGCGGCACGTCGAAACCGGACAAAAGCAGTGCGAGGTGGTGACAGACTCGTAGGAAACCGAGGGAGACAATCATGCTGGGACGTCGCGGCGCGGCCGTAGCCGCTGTGCGCGATGAGGGCAGTCACCTGCTCCGGGCAACCGCCGTGGGCCTGAGGATCGACGAGGCCGTGCTGCTGAGGCCCACCGACGTGGAGCTGACCGCCGCGCAGTGCGTGGTCCTGCGTGGACCCAACGGCTGTGGCAAGACCACCTTGCTGCGGATCCTCGCCGGCACCGTGCCACAGTCCGAGGGCAAGGCCACCCTGGACGGCTCGCCGGTGGACGAGCGCCACGACCTCACGCGCACCACGATAGCGGCGCTGATCGGCGCACCGGCGACCTACCGTGACCTGACCCTGGTCGACCACCTCGTCCTGATCGACTCCACCTGGGGCCGGGTGGGACAACGCGCTGACGATCGCGCCGACGAGATCCTGGAGCTGCTCGAGATCGACCACCTGGCAGAACGCTTCCCGCATGAGCTGTCCTCCGGTCAGCAGCAGCTCTTCCATCTCTCGATGGTGCTCGTGCGCCCCTCGTCCATCCTCATGCTCGATGAGCCGGAGCAACGCCTGGACACCGACAAGCGCGACCTGCTCACCCGAATCCTGCTGGACCGCAAGGCGGCTGGCAGCAGCATGCTCATCGCCTGCCACGACCCGGCGATGACCGAGGCGCTGGCTGACACCGTCGTGGACATCCAGCCCGCATGACCGGTGCCCAGAAGGCCCAGCTGCGTCAGGTCCGCGCCGCCATTCTCGGCAGCCGCCAGGACACCTCCGTGAGCAGCACCCTGTATCCCGTGTACGTCGCTGTCATCATGGCCGCCACGTACGGCGTCCCCGCCTCCCAGCAGCTCTTCCGTTCGATCGACGGCAAGTGGCTGGCCGACCATGCCTGGACCCCGGCAGGAGGTATGGCGGCACTGACGTTCGCCGTCCTGCTCCTGGCCCTGGTCCGGGTCGTGGGGCGGGTTCACGGCCCGGTCGTGCCGCCACTGCCCTACCTCGAGCTGGTCGTTGCCAGCCCCATGCCGCGCAAGGTCACCCTCGCCCGAAACCTGCGGCTGAGTCTGGGCGGGTCAACCATCAGCGGTCTGCTGGCGGGTCTGGTCGTCGGCGCGGGACTGGCGATCGCCAAGGTCGCGCCGCCGGCCATGCTGCTGCCGCTCGCTCTAGGCGGCGTCCTGCTCGGCGTGCTGGTGTTCGACTTCTGGCTACAGGGTCAGCTGCATGGCCAGCTGCCGGCGCTGTCAGCCGACCTCCGGCACGGCTCCTCGCTCCTGCGCAGTCGCCGAGATGCGCTGACCCGGCTGGGTATCACCGGTCTGCGCCGGCAGGCCGCGAGCAATGTCACGATGGGCGGAGCCGTCCTCGCCGGGGATCTGCGCACGGTTCGTCTGGACGCCGCACGACCCACCACGCACGCCCGGCGGGTCCGCCTGAGGGCCAGCGGGCCGCTGCTGGTGATCGCGCGCCGTGACCTCCTGGGCCTGCGAAGGGCCCCCTGGTCCGCGGTCTACGGGCTGGGCTTCAGCGCTGCCGGATCTGCCGGCCTGATGCTGTCCATGCTGTCACCGCACACCCCCACGATGGCCCCGCTGATCAGCCTGGTCCTGAGCCATCTCGGTTTCGGAGCCTGGTGCGAGGGCCTGCGACTGCACGCCGACAACTCGGGCACCTCACGACTGCTGGGCCTTCCGTACCGGGACACCGCGCTGGCCCACCTGGCGGTGCCGGTGCTGGGCTGGACGTTGACCACCCTGGCCGTCGGCGCAGCGCTGTCGCTGGCCGGCCCGGTCACCCCGGCCGCGATCGTCTGGGCGCTCGGAACCGGGGCTCTCCTGGCCGGCACCCACCTCATGGCCGCATTCCGCGGGCTGCCCCCGATCGGGGTGTTCAGTCCGCAGGCCGGCGTGCCCTCGATGATCTTCTGGTACGCCAGGCCGTTGCTCGCAACCCTGATCGTGGGAACGGCCATGGCGGCCTGGGCTGTTCGCTCCCCCGCTCCCTGGAGCGTGTTCAGCTGGATGCTGATCGCCACCGCGGGTGTGGTCGCCTGGGGGCTTGCGCTCGTCGGCAAGCGGGACCGGCGCAGCTGACCCCCGCCCTGGGACCTTGACGACCCTGACGACACTGACGACTCTGACCGGAATACGAGCGGGCAGTGTCACCGAAGGCGAGCGCGGCCGCTGCCTCTCACAGGGAAATCACAGCGAGCGTGAAGGTTTCTCCAAGGCTTTAGCGGTTGTCTTGGGCCATCGAGACGGAACACGGTCACCGTCCAGCAGGGAGCACTCCATGTCTCATCACCGCAACGCGATCTGCCAGAGCAGCGGCAAGGTCCGCTACCGGGAGCCCCGGGACGTCAAGTTCGCGCTGCGACGGGCCGACGGAGACCGTGACAGGGCCCGCCTGAACGGCGTCCGGTGCGGTCGGCGGGAGACGAGCAGCTACCCCTGTTCGGACTGCGGCGGCTGGCACCTCACCTCCCAGCAGGCCCGGCCGGCCCGGCTCATCTCGCGGCCGGAGCTCAGCGCGCACCGCCCCGGACCCGCCGCAGACGCGATCCGGCGGATGGCCGCCACCACCGGACTCACCGCCGGCGTCGCCGCCTGACGAGCGAACCTTCGCGCCGTCCACAGGCAGCTGATCGCCTTCCCCGACACGAGACCCCCGCTGACTCTCACGGCGTCCTCTGTGACCTCAGGAGTGCGACGGCCCGGGCGGGAGATCGAGCTCGAACGCCACCCCGTCGACGAAGCACCAGAACCACTCCTCACCCGGCTCGAACGAACGGATCAGCGGATGACCCGACGAGTCGAAATGAGCGGTTGAATGGCGACCCGGCGAGTTGTCGCAGCACCCCACGTGTCCGCAGCTCTGGCACATCCTGAGGTGCACCCACTGACCGCCTGTCGCCAGGCACTCCTGGCAACCGGCGCCGGAAGGCCGAGCTGCGGTGATGGTTCCGATATGTTCGCAAACAGCCATTGCCTGCCCTTCGACGCTGGACCCTGAGGCGTTCAATAGTGCCTGACTCGTGCGGGAGAACCGGGCTGGAACCGCGAGTCAGATGACATCACGTCCCGGGCGGGCGCCCGAGGTCAAGGAGGTAGCATTCCGGCGCCCCGGCCGGGACTCTAGAGCTCCCTCGCCAGGGTCCGCCCCACGGTCCGGCCGGTGAACAGGCAGCCGCCCAGGAAAGTCCCCTCAAGGGCGTTGTAGCCGTGCGCGCCACCACCGCCGAACCCGGCGGCCTCACCAGCGGCGAAGAGCCCCGAGATGGCATTGCCATCGTTGTCCAGAGCACGGCCGTCGAGGTCGGTCTGGATGCCGCCAAGGCTCTTGCGGGTCAGAATGTGCAGCTTCACGCCAATCAGGGGCCCGGCGGCAGGATCGAGGATCCTGTGCGGCCTGGCCACCCGGGAGAGGCGGTCCCCGAGGTAGCGACGCGCGTTGTGGATACCCATGACCTGGGTGTCCTTGCTGAAAGGGTTCCTGACCTCGGCATCCCGCTGCGCGATCTGCGCCCGGATCTCCTCGTAGGAGAGCAGAGGCTCGTCGGTGAGCCCGTTCATCTTGGCGACCAGCTCACGGAGAGTGCCGGCGACCACGAAGTCGGGTCCGTGCTCCTTGAACGCCTCGACCGGAGGAGGCGCGCCCTTCCCGAGGCGGCTCCTCAGCAGCAGCCGCAGGTCGTGGTTGGTGATGTCGGGGTTCTGCTCGGACCCCGACAGGGCGAACTCCCGCTCGATGATCTTCTGGGTGAGGATGAACCAGGAGTGGTCGTACTGCGCGATGTCCGGGGTCGTGCGCAGGAGCTTGAGGGTTCCCAGCGTGTCGTAGCCGGGCAGTCCCGGAGACGGAAGGCGGCGACCCAGGGCATCGAACCACATCGATGACGGGCCGGGCAGGATGCGGATGGCGTGATCGGGCCAGATCGGGTCCCAGTTCTCTATCCCTTCGGTGTAGTGCCACATCCTGTCCGTGTTCACCAGGCGCACGCCCGCCTGCTCGGCGATGTCGAGCATCCTGCCGTCGACATAGGCAGGCACGCCGGTGATCATGTGCTTCGGAGCCGTGCCGAGCCGGGCGGGCCAGTTGCGCCGGACATGGGCGTGGTTTCCGCCGATCCCGCCGGTTGCCAGGACCACTGCCTGCGCCGTGAGCTCGAACCCGCCGGTCGCAGTCCTGTTCGAGCGGGCTCCCCGCGGCGCGGAGTCGGGCGCCAGCACGGTGCCGGTGACGCCGGTCACGGCCCCGTTCTCCAGGATCAGGTCATCAACCTGGTGGCGATGGAAGAACGTCACCTGACCCGCCCTCGCCGCTTCGCGCGCCGTGTCGGCAAAGGGTTCGGACAGTCCCGTCCCTGTCCCCCACGCAACATGGAAACGGGGGACGGAGTTGCCGTGACCTCCGGCTCTCCCGTCGCCACGCTCGGCCCACCCCACCATGGGGGTGAAGCGGACTCCCTGCTCGTGTAGCCAGGAGCGCATCCCGCCTGCTGCGAACTCGACGTAGGCGCGTCCCCACCTCGCCGCCCACTCGTCCTGCGGGTGCTCCCCGCTGAGCCGGTCCCATCCCGCGCTGCCCTGCCAGTCCTGCCAGGCCAGGTCGAACGAGTCCCGCACCCGCAGGCGGCGCTGCTGGGGGGTGTCGACCAGGAAGATGCCGCCCAGGGACCAGAAGGCCTGCCCGCCGAGATTCGCCGCATTCTCCTGGTCCACCACTGCCACCCGCTTTCCTGCGCGAACCAGCTCGTTGGTGGCGGCTAGCCCGGCCAGGCCCCCGCCGACCACGATCACATCAGCATCCATCGCCATCTCCTACGCGTCTCAACTCAGGAACCTCAGGCGAGCACGGTACGCGCCGGACCCCGCTTTTGATGATCTCAATATTCCGTTCACCCCACCCTGCGGGTTCTCGTGCGCCATCCTTGGGATATGAGACGATTTGCCCTGGTCCTGATCGCAGGCATCGTGCTGGCCACGTCGTGGTCAGGGGGCCCTGCGTCCGGCTCGCCATCAGTGCCGATGACAGCGCCGGTGACAGCCCCGATGCTCAGCGCCGCGGTCACCCCCGTGACCGTGGGCAGGCAGGCCTGGGTCGCAGTCTCGGTCGCGACGCTCTGGCGGCTGCCCCGCTCCCGGGTCGTCGACCGGCCGGCGCTGGCGAACCCGGCGAACATCCGGCTGTGGCTGTCCCGGATGACCCTGGCCGACCGGCTGGGGCTCAACGGTCGCGCGGACACCCAGGCGCTGCTGGGCGACCGGGTCGTCGTGATCGCCCGCAGCGGGGCGTGGGTCAAGGTCGTCGTGCCGGACCAGCCCACCCCGCTGGATCGCCGCGGATACCCGGGCTGGCTGCCCGCGGCACAGCTCACGGCACAGAGCCAGCTGACGACCGGGTTGGTCACGACGGTGGTGGCCCGCACGACCTGGCTGCGCACCGACAACGCCTCGGCCACCGCGGTGAGCGAGATCAGCTTCGGCACCCGGCTACGGCGCGTGGGCGTGACCGGCGCCTGGGTGCGGGTGATGACACCGACCGGCCAGGTCCGCCGCGTCCAGGCCAACGCCGTGGTGGTCCGGGCGTCAGGGGTGGCCCCGCTGCCGGTCACCGGAGCAGACGTCGTCCGGGCGGCCCAGATGTTCACCGGTCTGCCGTACCTGTGGGCCGGACGGTCCGGCTTCGGCTTCGACTGCTCGGGCCTGACCTCGCTGGACTACCGCGTCCACGCCGTGACCATCCCCCGCGATGCGGACGCTCAGGCGGTCAGGGGCAAGGCGGCGTCCAGGACCGCTCTGCGGCCCGGGGACCTGCTGTTCTATGCCACCCGAGGGAAGGTGCATCACGTGTCGATCTACGCCGGCGCGGGCCGCATGGTGCAGGCCCCGAGAACCGGCCTCAACGTCCAGACGATCGCGGTCTCCACGCCGTCCTACGCGCGCGAGTATGCCTGCGCCCGCCGCTTCATCGGCTGAGCTCGCAGGGACGCCGGCAGCTCGACAGGCGCGGCACGTACGCCGCTCGCCTGTCGAGCGCGTATCCAGCCGACGGCCCCGGGCTCCTGCCTGACCACCAGCGGGTACGCCTACTGTCACGGCGCGAAGGCCACCCTGCCCACCGTGGTCCCGTCTGCGAGCCGCTGCAACCCGTCAGCGACTTCTTCCAGGGAGAGCCGTTCGCTCACCAGGGGCTTGACCACTCCGTCCGCGGCGAGCGTGGACAGCTCTTCATGGCAGGCCCGCACCAACGCCGGGTTCTTCGTCAGGTAGAGGCCCCAGTGCAGCCCGACGACCGAGTAGTTCTTGACGAGCACGTGGTTGAGCGCGGCCGACTGGATCTGCCCGCCTGCGAAGCCGACCACCAGGATCCGGCCCTCGAAGGCTATGCACTTGGTCGAGCGCTGGTAGGCATCTCCGCCGACCGGGTCGTACACGACATCGGCGCCACGGCCCTGGGTGACGTCCTTGACGACCTCGACGAAGTCGTCGGTATGGCGGTCCACGACCACGTCAGCGCCCAGTGAGCGCGCCACCGCGGCCTTGTCGGGCCCGCCGACCACGCCGATGACGCGAGCGCCGGCAGCCTTGCCGAGCTGCACCGCGGCGCTACCGACCCCGCCGGCCGCAGCGTGGACGAGCAGGGTCTCACCCGGCTGCAGGTGCGCGCGGCGGTGAAGCCCCAGCCAGCCGGTCTGGTAGGCGATGTAGAAGGCGGAGGCCTGCGCGTCGTCGAGCGAGTGCGGGGCCGGGAAGGTGGTGGCGGCATCCATCAGGGCCAGCTCGGCGAACCCGCCGGCGGTCAGCGCCGCCGCCCCGATAACCCGGTCGCCCACGGCGAAACCGGTGGTCCCCGGGCCGAGGGCGACGACTTCACCACACAGCTCGAGGCCAGGGGTGAACGGCAGCGGCGGCCTCACCTGGTAGAGGCCACGGCAGATGAGCGCATCGGCGAAGTTGGCCGCGGCGCCGAGCACCCGGACCAGCATCTGGCCGGCATCGGGCGTCGGGACAGCGACCTCCTCAAGGTTCATCACGTCACGCGGCTCGCCGAGCTCGGACACCCTCCAGGCCTTCACGAGCTACCTCCCGCCCGGTCGGGACGGACACGCGACCGGTGAGAGGTGGAGACACTGGCTGCTTCGGGCATGGGGTGGTTCCTTCCGGGGTCAACCGACATACGGACGCTCTCTCCTGAGCTCGTCGCGGGCGATGGATCGGCGATGGACTGCGTCGGGACCGTCGGCGATGCGCAGGGCGCGTGCCCAGACGTAGAAGTAGGCGAGGGGGGTGTCGTCGCTGATCCCCATGCCGCCGAACACCTCGATCGCCCGGTCGATCACGGCGACGGCCATCCCCGGGGCGGCGACCTTGATCGCCGCGATCTCGGTTCGCGCTCCCTTGGCACCGTAGTTGTCGATCAGCCAGGCCGTCTTGTAGACCAGCAGGCGAGCCTGGTCGATGTCGATACGGGACTGCGCGATGAGCTCCTGCACGGTGCCCTGGTCTGACAGGTGCCTGCCGAAAGCCACCCGCGACTTCGCCCGGTCCACCATCAGCGCCAGGGCACGTTCGGCCATGCCGATGGCACGCATCGCGTGGTGGATGCGGCCCGGACCCAGTCGGGCCTGGGCGATCATGAACCCATCCCCCTCGGACGCCAGCATGTTCGACGCCGGCACCCGCACGTCGCGGAACACGATCTCGGAGTGACCGTGCTGGTCCTGGTAGCCGAAGACCGGCAGCTGCCGCTCGATCGTCATCCCCGGGGCGTCCCTGGGCACCAGGATCATCGACTGCTGGCGATGCGTCTGCGCCGCCTCGTCGGTCTTGCCCATCAGGATGAACACCTGGCACCGCTCGTCGGCGGCCCCGCTGATCCACCACTTGCGTCCGTTGATCACGTAGTCGTCACCGTCCCGGATCACCTGGGTGGTGATGTTCGTCGCGTCCGAGGACGCCACGTCCGGTTCGGTCATCGCGAACGCCGAGCGGATCTCCCCCGCGAGCAACGGCTCGAGCCACTGGGCCTTCTGCTCGGGCGTCCCGAACATGTGCAGCGTCTCCATGTTGCCGGTGTCCGGCGCCGCGCAGTTGATGGCCTCCGGTGCGATCACCGGCGACCACCCCGAGATCTCGGCCACCGCGGCGTACTCCAGGTTGGACAGACCCGAGATCTCGGGCAGGAAGAGGTTCCACAGATCCCGCCTCTGCGCCGACGCCTTCAACCGCTCCAGCACCGGGGGATGCGCATGCGGGTCGTTGCTGGCCCGCCACTGCTCATAGACCTTCTCGGCGGGGAAGACCTCCTCCCGCATGAACCCCCACATCCGGGTGCACACTTCCTCCATCTTCGGCGACGGCGCGAAATCCATTCTCCTGCCTTCCTGTCTCAAGCCCGAAGGAACCCTCTGGAGTGATCCTAGGGACCTCATCTTCACGGTGCCCGACTCCCGCCTGCTGGCGAGCCTGCACTGCGAGCTCAGCCTTCCGGCGCCGGCTGACCGTAGGTGGCCACCGACCCGGAAACCGCGTCAAGCTCAGCCTCGGTGAGCAGCCGTGGGTCACCGAGAGCCCTGGCCTCACAGTAGATGCGGCAGAGCCACTCCAGGTAGAGGCTCCGGGAGTACGCCTGCGCGAGGCTCTCACCGTAGGTCGTCGCCCCATGGTTCTGCAGCAGGACGCCGTACCGGTCCTTCATCGCCACGATGCAGTTCCTCGCCAGCTTCTCGGTGCCGAACGGTGCATACGGCGCGACCCTCACTGGCCCTCCCAGGAGAGCCAGCATGTAGTGGATCCGCGGGATCTCGTGCAGCAGGGTTCCCACCACCGTCGCGTAGACGGGGTGCGTGTGCACGACAGCCAGCGCATCGGTGAACTGGTAGACGACCGTGTGCATCGGCACCTCGGTGGACGCGCCCTGCGGCCCGTCCACGTGCTCACCGTGAAGGGTGATGACGCAGATGTCCTCCGGGGCCAGCGCCTCGTAGTCCACGCCGCTCGGCGTGATGGCGATGTGCTCGCCGACCCGGACGCTGATGTTGCCCGACGTTCCGACAGTCAGGCCGTCCTTGAGCATTCGCTGGCAGTACTCGATGATCAGCTCGCGTTCCTTCTGCATCATCATGGGCTCAGCATGCCCTACCCGACTCACCCAGGCCCGAACCCGGCGCGTGCTCCAGACCGGTCCCTTGCGGGGCGGAGCCCTGACAGCCCCGTTGCCGGTTCCCGCCCGCGCACGCCGTGCAAGACTCTGCACACCGGCCGGCGGGCGAACCTCCGGGGACCTGGGATCCTGCTCTCGCGGGGAAGGAATGAGACTCGATGGTGCGCGCGATTGAGTGGGTCGACGACCCGGTGCCGCTGATCAGGCTCATCGACCAGACCCTGTTGCCGGGCGCTGAGCACTACGTCGACGTCACGACGGTCGACGTCCTGGTCGACTCGATCCGGGAGCTGGTGATCCGTGGCGCCCCTGCTCTGGGAGCGGCCGGGGCGCTGGGCGTTGCCCTGGCGATGGCCCAGGCCGGTGATGAGGGCTGGGATGCGGCACGGCTTGAGACGGAGATCGACAGGATCCGCGATGCCCGGCCCACGGCGGTCAACCTCGCCTGGGGCGTGAACCAGGTCCGGGGGTCGGTCCGGCGCGGAGTGGCCGAGGTCCTCAGGCTCGCCCGGCAGGTCGTGGCCGACGACGAGGCCGCGAACCGCCGGCTCTCGGCCCATGGCGCCGACTGGATCCTCGCCCACGTCGCGAAGGACACGGTACGGGTCGTCACGCACTGCAACACCGGGGCTCTGGCCACCAGTGCCTGGGGCACGGCATACGGAATCATCCACGAGCTGCACCAGCGGGGGCGCCTGGGTCTGGTGTATGCCGACGAGACACGGCCGCTGCTGCAGGGCGCGCGGCTGACGAGCTGGGAGCTCCTGCACGACGGGATCGAGCACGTCGTGCAGGCTGACAGCGCCGCGGCAAGCACCATCCTGCGCGGTCTGGTCGACGTCGCGATCATCGGTGCCGACCGCATCGCCGCCAACGGAGACACCGCGAACAAGGTCGGCTCGGTGGGCCTGGCACTCGCCTGTCAGCGAGCGGGGATCCCCTTCGTCGTCGCCGCGCCGTCCTCCACCGTCGACCTGACCATCGCCCGGGGCGAGGACATCGTCATCGAGGAACGGCACGAGGATGAGGTGCTCTCCTTCGCCGGAACGCGGACGGCCCCCGCGGGGGCCAGGGGCTTCAACCCGGCGTTCGACGTCACGCCGCATGACCTCATCAGCGTCGTCGTCACCGAGCGGGGTGTCGCCGAGACGTCGACCAACCCCCATCCGGATCTGCTGGCGACCATCGCGGGCTGAGGTCAGCGCCACAGCCACAGGACACCTTTGGCTGTACGACCTCGCTCACCCGAGATGAGACGCAGCGGCGAAGCAGACCCGCCCGGGCAGCCGGGCTCCGCCGCGGCGCTGGTCCGTCAGCTGTCGAGGCCCGCGAGGATAGCCGCGGTTCCGGACACACCCAGCCGGGTCGCACCGGCTGCGATCATCTCCAGCGCGGTGTCGGTCGAGCGAATGCCGCCGGAGGCCTTGACGCCCAGGCGTCCGCCGACCGTCTTCGCCATGAGCTCGACAGCGTGGCTGGTGGCCCCGCCGGCCGGATGGAACCCGGTCGAGGTCTTGACGAAGTCGGCGCCGGCAGCCTCGGCGGCCTGACACACGCCCACGATCTGCTCATCGGTGAGCACTGCTGACTCGATGATCACCTTGAGCACGACCGGAGCTGGAGCCGCGGCGCGCACCGCGGCGATCTCGCCCTGCACGGCGTCGTACTGGCCTGTCGTCGCGAGAGCGAGGTTGATGACCATGTCGACCTCGTCGGCCCCGTCGGCCACGGAGCGTCCAGCCTCGGCGGCCTTGACCTCGGCCTGGTGCGCGCCGGAGGGAAAGCCACACACCACGGCAACCTTGAGCGAGCCTGTGCTGGTGAGCGGCAGCTGGTTCGGGGAGACGCACACCGAGTAAGCGCCCAGCATCTGCGCCTCGGCCACCAGCTGCGCGACCTGGTCGGCAGTGGCCTCTGGCTTGAGCAACGTGTGGTCGACCAGATGGGCAACCTCGGAACGGGTGGGACTCAACATCTTTTCTCCTCGCACTCGACTGCCTATCGTTCCTCGCCGGTCGGACGCAGCCTATGACTTCATGGGCAACCGGCTGGTGATCGGGTCCACCTGATCACCAGACGGACGAGTGCCTGCCGCTCCGTCCCAGACCGAGGCTGGTGCAGCCCGAGACTCCGGGGCGCACCGGCTCGAGCTGGTCGTCTGGGATGCGGCCGCGAAAAGCGTTGCGGCTACTTGCAGATGGCCAGGACGCCGAGGTCGGCCAGCTCCTTGCAGTACCAAGCCACGTCCGCCGTCTTCACGACAGAGCCCTGCAGGACCTTGTTCGCCTCCACCATCTCGCCATTGGCCACTTTAGCGGCCAGAGCCATCACTTCCGAACCCAGCGCGAGGGTGACCCGGCGTTCGTCGGCGCGGGGATGAGCTCCGCAATGTCAGCGGCCGAGCAGCTCGTAGAGACGTGGCAGGTCATCGGAGGCCAGGATCCACGGAGCCGCGGAGACATCCTTCCGCTTGATGAGTACGGCGGCATACCCGCCGGGCTCGGAGTCCGGTGTGCGCAGGGCACCCTCCAGCTCCGTGAGAGCCTCCGAGAGCGTGGCGTCGGGCCCCAGCAGGCGCGGCTGGACCGGGCCGACATCGGGCAGGTCGGCAAGTGCGCTCACGGGCAGGTTGAGATCAGTCAGGGCGGTGCCCTGTTCGTCGGTCTCGGCCTCGAGCCAACGGCTCACCTGCTCCCGGGTGACCAGAAGCCAGCCGAGGTCGTCGTGCAGGTACGGCAGCTGCGAGAAGTCGTGCGAGCGCATGAGGGTCAGCGCATCTCGCAGAGTGCACGACGCCGGGCAGGTCACGGCGTGCGGCGCGACCGAGGTGAGCCGCGCCGGATAACACAGCGATGCCAGGATCCGTTCCAGCTTGTGCACCACTTCGGTCGGCGGATGGGTGACCGGGCCGTCGTAACCCTCGAAGGAGACATGGGCGTAGGCGTTGCGCGCGACCCTGCAGCTGTGCAGGAAGTAGGCCGTCGCACCGCTCATCAGGTGCTGTCTCTCGGCCCAGCTGAGCATCGCCGCCATATCCGGCTCCCGGGCTCCTTTGTGCGCGTCACACCACCGCAAAGTGATCTCGGCCTCAAGTCGCTTCCATGCGGTGAGGAAGCGGTCGGCTGCAGTTCCTTCCTGGCTCACCTGTGTGCTCTTCCTTCCGCAAAGCTCGTCGGTGCAGTTCGGGCGAAGGAGATACGAATTGCCAAGCATTCTTCGAGTCGCCCTAGACATTAGCCACCCGCTCGAGGGTCTGGGAAGATCGCCGCTCACCAAGATCCACGCGGACAGAGATGGATCACTGAGGCGCTTCACACCGTCGAGCGCTCCCCGCGGCCCCCGGGCCGGAACAGGGCCTGACGTGAAACACAACGCCAGCAGGTCAGCGGCTTACAAGCCTCTGACCTGCTGGGATGCTCCCCCGACTGGACTCGAACCAGTAACCTGCCGATTAACAGTCGGCTGCTCTGCCAATTGAGCTACAGGGGAATGCTGCGGGTCGAACTGTAGCAAAGGGTTTCGCCAGTCATGAAACTGGCTCCATGCCGCGATCGGGTCAGGCCGGCAGCCCGACCTGATCCCTCAGATGCGCCTGAGCGGCCTGAACGTGCGCCTGCACCTCGGGGTCGTCCGCGTGTGTGTAGCGTCCCAGGATCGTCTGCTGGATGAGCTCACGGGTCGCAAAATCCTGCCGTATGGCAACGCGGCCGCTTCGCCGGTCGCCCAGGGTGAGGCGCGTCGCGATCACGACGCTGGCCTGGACCCGTTCACGCAGCACCTCGGGCAACCGGGTCTCCTGATCCTGGAAGGACCACTGCACGCCACGGCCGCCGTCAGCCCAGGTGACAGTCAGCGTCCCAGCCCCGGGCTCCCAGGCCCCGGCATCCACGGACAGCCAACGACGCCGTAGCGTCCGCTCCGCGGTGGATGACGGACGGGTCGATGACACGGCGACCGAGGACTCGGCGTGTGGCGTGTTGGCAGTCGAGGGCCTCGGTGCCAGTATCACCACGGCCAGAGCGAAAGTCGTCGCGACGACATACCCGCCGGTCTTGTCATCAACCCCGAACGCCAGGACCCGCTCCCCCTTGGCAAGCTCAAGAGCGGTCACGACGGCCGGGGGCAGCACGGCGCCCGGGGCCCGGCGTGTGAACAGTCCCATCAGCCCAGCTTCGCGCGCAGGTTGGCGAGCTCTCGCTGCAGGATCTGCAGCCGTATGCCGAGCTCGCGGCCGGCCACGGAGTCATCCGGGGGGACCCTGCGCATCGCGCTGATGGCATCGCCGATCTGGCGAGTCAGCAAGACCTCCTGGATCCGGACGAGGAGCTCGTCGACGTACCGGCGGTCGGGGAGCCCGGTCTGCGGGTCGACCTTGGCCGGCACCGGCGCCACCGCGAGCTCGCTGATCAGGGGCCGCACCGTCAACGCTGCGGCCTCGCTCACTCGAGCAGCCCACCGGCCGGGCTCACTGGCGGCCCTGATACCGCCGGCCGCCTGGATCGCGTCATGGACGCCACGATGCGCGGGTGCACTGAAAGCGCCCGCGGCGATGGAGTCGAACCCATCCGGATCGAGCAGCCCCGGGAACTGCAGCGCCGCCTGCAGCAGCTGTCGCTCGGCGTTGACCACCGGGTCGCGCAGGTCAGGTCGAGCCAGCTCGAACGCATGCTCGCCCCCCTGGCCGTAGCCCTGCTCATGTCCTGGCTCGTTCCCGCGCTCGCTCCCGCGCTCGGAACCATTCACCGACGTTCCAGCACCAGACCTCGCGCCGGACCCCATGCCAGACCCCGGGCCGGGCCCAGCGCCAGACCCCGGGCCGGAGACGGGACTGGGGGCGCGCGCCGCTGAGGCCTGGATCCGAGTTGCCCGGGCGACCTCGTTGGCCACCTGCTCGACCTCGACGCCCAGCCATCCGGCAACGGTGCGGGTGTACTCCGGGCGCAGGGCCCGGTCGCGGATGCCGGCCACGATGGGGGCGACCGCTTCCAGGGCCCTTACCCTGCCCTCGGCGTTGGCCAGTTCGAAGCGCGCGATGGTGGTGCGCACCGCGAACTCGAACATCGGCACGGCGTCCTCGACCAGGGCACGGACGGCGCCGTCTCCCCCGGCCTGACGCAGCTCGCACGGATCCTTGCCGGACGCCTCAACGGCCACGAAGGACTGCGAGGCCCAGCGCTGGTCCTCCCCGAAGGCACGCATGGCGGCCTTCTGACCGGCAGCATCGCCGTCAAACGTGAAGACCACCTTGGCCGGGGCCTGATCGCTCTCGTCGCGCATGATCCGGCGCAGCACCTTGATGTGCTCGACGCCGAACGCCGTGCCGCAGGTGGCCACCGCCGTCTCGATGCCGGCAAGATGGCAGGCCATCACGTCCGTATAGCCCTCGACCACGACCGCCTGACGATCCCGGGAGATCGCCTTCTTGGCCATGTCCAGGCCATAGAGCACGAACGACTTCTTGTAGATCGCCGTCTCGCTGGTATTGAGATACTTGGCCTCGATCCGGTCGTCGTCGAACAGCCGCCGGGCACCAAATCCGACCACGTCGCCGGTGATGTCGTGGATGGGCCACATCAACCTTCCCCGGAAACGGTCATAGAGCCCGCGCCCCCGACCGGCCAGGCCACCCGCGACGATCTCGTCGTCAGTGAAACCCTTGGCTCGCAGATGTCTGGTGAGCTCCTCGCCCCCGCGCGGGGAGAACCCGACGCCGAACTTGTCGGCCGCCATACGGTCGAACCCGCGTTCGCGCAGGAAGTCACGACCGGCGCGCGCCTCGGGCAGATCGACCAGGGCTGCGCTGTAGAACTCGGCGGCCACCCGGTGGGCCTCGATCAGGCGCGAGCGCTTGCCCAGGCCCTCGCCACTGCGGGGCGGTCCACCCTCCTCGTAGCGGAGCTCCATGCCGAGCTTGCCGGCGAGGCGTTCGACCGCCTCAGCGAAGGTGAGGTGCTCGACCTTCTGCACAAACGAGATGACGTCTCCGCCCTCGCCGCAGCCGAAGCAGTGCCAGGCCCCCACGACCGGGCGCACGTTGAAGGACGGACTCTTCTCGTCGTGGAATGGGCACAGCCCCTTCAGCGAGCCGGGCCCGGCGGCGCGCAAGGTCACGTGCTCGCGCACGACATCCTCGATCGACGACCGCTCCTTGACCGCGGTCACGTCGTCAGCCCTGATCAGCCCCGCCACCCTGCCTCCTCCACGCCGTGATGAATTGTAGGCGGTTGATCCTCCTCGCCGGCGACCCGTGAACACGAGTCACATGTTGACTATAGTTTGTTCGAACACCAGTTCTGGGTATCCGCTTAAGTGCAGTGGGCTAGTGCTCGTGGGGACGGATGAGTGTGGTCAGGGGGTGGGGGTCGGTGTTCACGGCTTGTTGGAGCAGGCGGTAGAAGAGCAATCCGCGGCTCTTGGAGGTTCGGCGGTTGAATCGGAAGGTGTATTCGTCGAGGTAGTAGGGCAGGTGGGTGTCGGCGATGCCGTAGTGCAGGGTGCCGATGAGCCAGCGTTTGAGGAGCGAGGCGACCAGGTGGAGTCCGGGCAGGATGGCGGTCTTGTCCTCGGCGTTGTAGCCGGTGTCGTACTCGTGGGTGTAGCCCATGTCTGCCAGCCGGCGCAGCATCCGGGCTCCGTCGGTGCGGATGGTCGATCCGGGAGCCACGACCGAGGCAGCGAAGTCGACCAGTTCCAGGGTGCCGGGCGCGGACGCTACTTGTAGCCGGATCCGCCCTAACCGGTGGGAGCCAATGCGTTCCACGGCCATCATGACCGGGACCTTGTCGCCGGTCCCACCGCCG
>DASVKO010000060.1:0-3272 GCA_036385355.1 Dermatophilaceae bacterium | reverse complement strand
AGGTCTCACGGCAGGAGCCGGCGCACGGCGACCTCCATACCGCGCAGCTCGGCGAGTCCCTTGAGTCGCCCGATGAGGGAGTAGCCAGGATTGGACGCCCGTCGCTGGTCGTCCAGTAGCTGGTGGCCGTGGTCAGGCCTCAGCGGAATCCTGGGGCCACCGTTGAGCTCGCGCCGGCGTTCCTCGGTCACCAGGGCGGCGATAACGCCCACCATGTCGACGTCGCCGAGCACGTGGTCGCCCTCGTGGAAGCTGAGCGGGTCCTGCTCGCGCACCGTCGAGCGAAGATGGGCGAAGTAGATCCGGGAGGCGAACTCCCTGGCCATGGCCACGAGGTCGTTGTCGGCCCGGACCCCGAACGAGCCGGTGCAGAAGGTCAGCCCGTTCGCGACGCTGGGCGCCGTATCGAGCAGCCACCGCGCGTCATCACGGGTGGAGACCACCCGCGGCAAGCCGAGCAACGAGCGCGGCGGATCGTCGGGGTGGATGGCCATCCGGATGCCGACCTCCTGTGCGACGGGGATGACGGCGCGCAGGAAGTAGCCGAGGTTGTCCTGGAGCTGCGCCGCGTCGATCTCGGCGTAGGTCGCCAGCATCTCCCGCAGTGTCTCGAGGGTGTAGCCTTCCTCGGCTCCCGGCAGCCCGGCGATGATGTTCCGGACCAGCAGCTCTCGACCCTCCTGCGGGAGGGTGTCGTAGCAGGTCCGGGCGCGCGCGGTCGCCGCGTCGTCATACTCCGCCTCGGCCCCCGCACGGGCGAGGATGAACAGGTCGAAGGCGGCGAACGCGTCCTGGTCGAAGCGAAGCGCCCAGCCGCCGTCAGCCAGCACGTACCGCAGGTCGGTGCGGGTCCAGTCAAGGATGGGCATGAAGTTGTAGCAGACGACGTCGATGCCGTTGGCTGCGAGATTGCGCAGGCTCTGCTGGTACGCCTCGATCCACTGGTCACGCCGCCGGCTACCGCGCTTGATGTCCTCGTGCACCGGCACGCTCTCCACGACCGACCAGGCCAGTCCGGAGGCTTCGATCAGCGCCTTGCGTTCCGCAATGGCCGGCGCCGTCCACACCTGCCCGTTGGGGACCTCGTGCAGCGCGGTCACGATGCCGGTCGCGCCGGTCTGCCTGATGTCCGCCAGGGTGATCGGGTCACCGGGGCCGAACCATCGCCAGGTCTGTTCCATGAACTTCCTCCTGGGCCTTGTCGTCAAGGCCATTGCTGACGCAAGGTCATGTGGATGTTGCGGAAGGTGCAGGTGCTGGGGTGGAGCTATGACGAGCTGAGCTCGCCGGCCTGGGCGAGAACGGCCGTGACCACGGCCTCGTCCGCGGCAAGCTCGGGATCGAGGCTCTTGAGCACGCGGGGCACCGCCTCGGGCAGCGGTCCGCCGGCGAGCGCCAGGAACTCAGCGGCGCGAGCGTCCGTCACCTTGGCTCCGCAGCCACGCAGATGGCAGACCCAGGCGGCGATGGGCCGGATGACGCCGACAGGGAGCCTCCCTGCAGCGCGCTCCCGGCGGAGCGTGGGCAGGACCCGGATCGGCAGCTTCTGAGAGCCGTCCCAGGCGATCTGGTCGAGCCGGTGCTGCAGGCGCGGGTTGGCGAAGCGCTCGATGAGCGCCGCCCGGTAGGCCGTGTTGTCGGCGGCGGGCAGGCTCAGGTGACGCGACGAAGCGTCCCACCACTGGTCGAGCCATCGCAGGCACGTTGCGTCGCGCATGGCGTCGGCCACGGTTACGTGCCCCCGGATAGAACCCGCGTAGGCGAGCATCGAGTGCGCGCCGTTGAGCATCCAGAGCTTGCGATCCTCGAACGGTGAGACGTCGCTGGTGAAGGTTGCCCCGGCGTCCTCCCAGCGCGGACGGCCCGAGGCGAACTCGCCACTGATCACCCATTCGCTGAACGGCTCGGTGACCACGGCCGCGCGGTCCCGGAGGCCGGTCGCGGCCATGGCTCCTGTGATGTCCTGCGGGGTGGGCTCGGGGGTGATCCGGTCCACCATCGTCGTGACGTAGAAGACGTTTCCCGCGATCCATCGCGCCAGCCCGGGGTCGACCTGGGTGGCGAGATCGTCGATCACCTCGGCGACAGCGGCCCCGTTCCCGGGGAGGTTGTCGCACGGCATCATGCTGATCGGGCCGGAGGCGGCCAGGCGACGCGCCGCAAAACCGGCGACCAGCCTGGCTGGAGCCGTGGTGACGGGGGCCGTCAGGTCGGCGCGCAGGGCCTCCAGGTCGGCCTTGACCTCAGGCCGGTCGACGTCGACGCCGCCGCCCGCGTCGCGCACGTACCCGGCCTCGGTGACCGTGCTGGTGATCACCTGGACCTGTGGGTCCGCGAGGTAGCCGAGCCAGGCCGCATGCTCGTCAGCGACGTGGATCCGGGCAAGGCTGCGAACGATCTCGAAGCGGTCCCCGTCAGCGGCGCGGGTGATCAGCGTGTACAGCCCCTCCTGCGAGGTGAGCGCCGCCGCCCGCGCGTGCGAGCGCTCGGTCGAGCGACCGGTGAAGGCGGCGATGCCCCACTCGGCCGCGTCCGGGGCGTGGGTGGTGTACCACGCCTGGTGGGCCCGGAAGAAGTTGCCGAGTCCGAGGTGGACGAGGCGGACGGGGGGTGCGTCCACGGTTCGCCGCAGCCCGCTCATAGGTTGAAGACCCCTCGGGGCAGGGTGCTCACGAGGTCGACCGCTGTCTCCAGGGCCTCGCCCTCGTCGAGGCGATGCTCGGCAACGAGACTGGCGAGGTGGCCGCTGTCGAGGCGGCGGGACATGTCATGTCGAACCGGGATGGTGCAGAACGCGCGGGTGTCGTCGATGAAGCCTGACGTGCGCGTGAAGCCAACAGTCTCGGTGATCGCGGACCGCCACCGCCGGATCGCGTCGGGAGCGTCCAGGAACCACCAGGGCTGCCCGACGTACACCGATGGGTAGAAGCCGGCCAGCGGTGCGAGCTCGCGGGAGAACACCGTCTCGTCGAGGGTGAAGAGCACCAGCTTCAGCCTGGGATGCGTGCCGAACCGCTCGAGCAGGGGGCGTAGCGGGTCGGTGAAGTCACCGCGCAGCGGGATGTCGTGGCCTGTGTCCGGTCCGAACCTCGCGGCGGAGGGTCCGTGGTGATCGCGACGCACGCCCACGTGCAGGGTCATGGTCAGACCGTCCTCGGTCGACATCCGGGCCATCTCCAGCAGCATGTGCCGACGAAGCGCCACTGCCTCAGCCGGTGTCGCAGTGCGCTCCAGCGCCGCGCGGTAGATCCGTTCCGCCTCGGGGGCATCCA
>DASVKO010000059.1:0-7247 GCA_036385355.1 Dermatophilaceae bacterium | reverse complement strand
GCAGCGGCAGGTGCCGCCAGACGTACCGGATGTCACCGAAGTCGGCGAGCAGCTCGCGGATGATCGGCTCCGCCCGGCCGCAGTAGGGGCACTCGAAGTCGGCGTACTCGACCAGGGTGACCTGCGCCTCGCTCGGGCCGCGGATGTGGTCCCGGCCCGGATGCACCGGGTCCGCCAGGTCGACGATGGATTCCGCCGAGCCGAGCAGCGCGCGGGCGCGTCGGGCCGGGGACAGTGCTGCGGTGATCCGGAAGAGCACCCAGGTCAGCCCGGCTGCGCCCACGGCTGCGGTCAGGATGCCGAGCTTGGCCTCCTGGAGGTCGCGTCCGCTGAACGCCAGAGTGGCGATGAGCAGGCTGACCGTGAAGCCGATGCCGGCGATCGTGCCGCCTCCGGCCACCGCGGCCCAGCCCACCGGTGGCCGCAGCCGCCCTGCGGTGGCCCGGCTGACGAGCCATGACCCGGCCAGGATGCCCACCGGCTTGCCGAGGACGTAGGCGGCAATGATGCCGAGGGTGATCGGCGAGCGGTACGCCTGCGACAGGAAGTCGAGCTGGATGGGGATGCCCGCGTTGGCCAGTGCGAACAGCGGCACGATGACGTAGCTCGTCCAGGGGTGGAAGGCCTCCTGGAGTCGTTCGTTAGGCGAGACCGCCCGCTGCATCTCGGCCTGGGCGGACCGGGCGAGTGCAGGGGTCGGTTGCTCGCGGAAGTCACGGAACCGGTCGCTGGCCCGCTCGAGGTCCTCACGGCCGGCCGGGCTGGCGTAGGTCAGCAGGCCCATGGCGAGGCCGACGACGACGGGGTCGACCCCCGAGAGGTGCACCGCGACCCAGGTGGCGATGCCGAAGAGGAGGTAGACGACTCCGCGGCGGACACGCAACCGTTTGAGCGCAAGGATTCCTGCGAACAGGCAGAGGGCCACCAGAAGGGGCATGACGTTGAGCCGGCTGGTGTAGACCGTGGCGATCACGAGCAGGGCGACGATGTCGTCGACGACCACCACGGTGAGCAGGAAGGCGCGCAGTCGCTCGGGGAAGCGCGGACCGATCAGTGCCAGCATGCCGAGCGCGAAGGCGGTGTCGGTTGACATGGCCACGCCCCACCCCCGGGCCGAGGCCTCGCCCGCGTTGACCACCAGGTACAGCACGACTGCCACGCTCATCCCGGCGAGCCCGGCGGTGAGAGGCAGGATCACCCGGCGGCGCTCACGCAGCTCGCCCATGTCGAGCTCGCGCCGGGCCTCCAGACCCACGACGAAGAAGAAGAACGTCATGAGGCCGCTGTTCACCCAGCCGACCAGGTCCATCGACACACCCGAGCCACCGACCTGAACCGACAGCTCGGTGCGCCATACAGCCTGGTATGACGCGCTGGCCACGTTCGCCCAGACGAGGGCCGCGACGGTGGCAGCGAGCAGCACCGCCGCGCTGCCGCTCTCGGTCTGCAGGAACCGGCTCAGGGGCGTCTCGCGGCGCCAGGTCCAGTCGGTGTTGCCAGAGGTGCCGGAGTCTGCGGGGTGCGGTGGTGGTTGATCTGCGGTCACGAGTTCCGAGCGCTCACTTGACCGTGGCCGCGTGGTCGGGCACCTCGGTCTGCAGGCTTCGCGGCGTGCGCTTGTAGCCGGTCGGCGGCGGCCGCTTGGGCAGCTCCAGCGCGGGTCGCACCACCTTCTCGTAGGGAATGCTCTTGATCAGGTGGGCGATCATGTTGATCCGGGCGCGGCGTTTGTCGTCGCTCTCGACGATCAGCCAAGGGGACTCGGGGATGTCGGTGTGCACGAACATCTCGTCCTTGGCCCGCGAGTAGTCCTCCCACCGGGTCAGTGACTCCACATCCATCGGCGACAGCTTCCACTGGCGCATCGGGTCGGTCACCCGGGACCGGAACCGGCGCTCCTGCTCGCTGTCGCTGACGGAGAACCAGTACTTGCGAAGGATGATGCCGTCCTCGACCAGCAGCCGTTCGAAGAGCGGGCACTGGTGCAGGAACCTGCGGTACTCCTCGGCAGTGCACAGGTCCATCACCCATTCGACCCCGGCGCGGTTGTACCAGCTGCGATCGAAGAGGACGATCTCACCGGCGGCGGGCAGATGCTCGATATACCTCTGGAAGTACCACTGCGTCCTCTCCCGCTCGGTGGGACGGGGCAGCGCCGCAATACGCGCCACGCGTGGGTTGAGGAACTGGGTGACCCGCTTGATGGTGCTTCCCTTGCCCGCGGCGTCGCGTCCCTCGAAGACGATGACCACCCGTTTGCCCTCGGCTCGCACCCATTCCTGCAGGATGGCCAGCTCGGCCTGCAGTCGGAGGAGCTCCTTCTCGTAGACCGGTTTCTTCATTGCGTCCTCCCTCGGGGCGTACGTCACGAAGAGTACCGTCCCGGCGGGGGGCAACGGTCGGTTCGCCACAGGCGGAGTGAGACGGGATCCGTCGCCGACCGCCGGGAAGCTCGTCATGCCGGCGCGCCATGGGTCGTCGCAGCTGCTGAGGGAGGAGCGCGCTGCCCGTGCCGGGGGGCTGAGGGAGGTCAGGTCCTCACCGGATCAGCGTGAGACCCCCGCCTGATGCTGGCTGGGCGACGTCTCCCGCAGGGGGGCTGGCCGGAGCCGGTGGGGACCGGCGACTCGGCCAGGCCTCGGGCGTGGTCGAGGATGAGTGCCTCCTGGCGCTCGTTGGCAGAACGGTGCGGGCTGTTCGAAGGGGCGGGCCGGGGAGCGTCGAGGACGGCCCAGACGACTTTGCCGCCGTCCGCGGCGGGCAGGACTCCGAAGGCGCGGGAGAGGCCGGCAACGAGGGTGAGCTTGCGTCCCTTCAGGTCGAGGGCGCAGGGCTGCTGACCCGGCAGGGCGGGACCGTGGTCCCGGATGGTCAGGCGCAGAGCCCCCCGGCTCCAGGCAGCGGAGAGGTCGATGTCGGTGCCCGCGTCGATCGTCGAGCTGGCCACGAGCTCGTTGACCACCAGGCTGGCGAAGGGAAGGACCCTGCCCAGCTGCCAGTCCAGCAGGGTGCGCGTGATGAACTCGCGCGCGGCGCGCGGCGCGGTGGGGTGGGCCGCGAGCCGTTTCCGCTCAACGGTCAGGGTGGGAGTCGCCAGCACCGCCGACAGGGCGGAGAACAAGGTGGCGGTCACGACGAGATGTTCACCCAGTGGCTGGGCCCGGAGCGCCTCGCGCACCCGCGGGTCCGGGCTCGCCACGGCCACCGGGATGCCGGGCCAGTCGCGAGCATGGCGCCCTGCCGTCGCGAGAACCTCAACCCCGATCGGGTCGGAACCCTCGAGCACTGCCGACAGGTTGCAGACCACGCCTCGTGGCCCCTCGGCCAGGGCCAGCTGAATCGCCCGGTCCAGCTCCTCGGCGACATCGCGGAGCCGGCCGGCAACCTCGACAACCGCTACCTCACGTATGGCGCGTGTTCTGACCCGTGCCTGCCCACCGGTGGGCAGACGGCTGGTCGGCTTCCCCGACAGGTCAGCCGTGGCTGCGGCCGGGGAACGGGTCGGGAAGAGCACGACATGGTGGTCGAACTCTGCGGGGAGGGCTTGCTGATCGCTCGGTTGCTGAACCATGACAACTCAATTCGGTGGTCCCGGGAGTGAGGACACGAACCACCGAAAGTCGGGAGCAGCACGAGGAGGAGCCAACGTCACCATGGTCTGGGGGGACGTAGCGGGAGACAAGCCGTAGTCACCAGGTTCTGGAGGGACGCGGTTCCCCAGAGGTTACACCCGGGACTCCCCCGGACCTATAAATCGGGTTGTAGGGCCGCGGGGCTCAGACCTGAAGCCCCACGGCCACGATCGCCTCGGCGACGACTCGCAGGCTGGCGTTGTTGTTTCGGGCGTGCCGGCGCATCAGCTGGTAGGCCTGATCGACCGAGACCGCGTGCTTGTAGGCGGTGATCCCCTTGGCCTGCTCGATGACGACCCGTGACTCGAGCGCCTCCTGCAGCTGCTCGCTGAGCTGCTCCTGCTGGCGCAGCTTGGAGGCGTTGACCACGTAGCTGGTCGCCACATCGGCGAGCACCGCAGCCACCGCGATGTCCCCGTCCGACCACTCCCTGGGCTCTGGCGAGTAGAGGTTCAGGGCGCCGACGATCTGGTCGGCCAGCCGCATCGGTATGCCGGCCACACCCGCCACGGCCAGGCGGGTGGCGGCGGCCGAGAACTCCGGCCAGCGCGCGGACTCCTCCCGTACGTCGGTCACCCGAACCACCTCGCCGGCGAGGTAGGCATCCCGGCACGGGCCGGACTGATGCCGCTCCTGACTGCGCTCCAGCTCCCCCGAGGCTTCGCTCACCGCGGTCACGAAGCGAAGCCTGCCCTCTTCGGCCATCGTGACCCCGCTGCCACACAGGCCCAGCACGGCGGTCACGCTCTCGGTGAGCTCGCTCAGCGCCGCTTCCAGGTCATAACGGGCAGGCAGAACCACTGCGAACCGTGAGAGCGTTCGCAGAAACGACTGTTGGTCGTACATGTTGGGCGCCCCTCGGTTGGCACCGCCGTATGGCGGATTGCCGCAGGGCGGGACCGAACCATAAGGATCGTGCGTCACCGCTCAGGCGCCACATGCGTGGTGGCGACTGTACCCCGGACGCTTGAAACGGACATATCGGGCATGTGCAGGGGCCGTGAGCTGGTGCTCCGGCGACACAGCTGAGTCTGGCGAGACCGGTCCCCCGGTGCCAGACTCGACCGATGGATGAGTACTCAGCAGCCCTCGACCGGGCGCACCGGCATGCCCTTGAGTGGTTGTCGTCCCTCGATGATCGACCGGTCCCGCCGCAGGCTTCCATCGGCCAGGTGACCCGGGCACTCGGCGCGGCCCTGCCAGAGCATGGGTCGGACGCGGCGAAGGTCGTTGACCTGCTGGCGGAGGCGTGCGATCCCGGTCTCACGGCCATGGCGTCCGGGCGCTTCTTCGGCTTCGTCATCGGAGGGACCCACCCCGCCGCGCTCGCCGCCGACTGGCTGGTCAGCGCGTGGGACCAGAACTGCGGGCTGCGCCGGGTGACTCCGGCGCACAGTGCGGTCGAGGACGTCGCCAGCGCCTGGTTGCTGGACCTCCTCGGGCTGCCCGCCGACGGGGCCGTCGGATTCGTGACGGGGGCGACGATGGCGAACTTCACCGGGCTTGCCGCAGGTCGGGACGCCGTGCTGCGCCAGGCCGGCTGGGACGTGGCTCAGCGCGGGCTGGCCGGCGGACCGCGAGTCCGTGTCCTGGTCGGCGCCGAGCGGCACGACACCGTCGACCTCGCCCTTCGCTACCTGGGGCTGGGATCGCCTGAGCCGGTCCAGGTCGACGAGCAGGGCAGGCTGCGCGCCGATGCGTTGAAGTCTGCGCTCGCAGAGGGCCGGGACGAGCCGACCATCGTTGTTCTCCAGGCCGGCAACGTGCACTCCGGCGCGTTCGACCCGTTCACCGGCACGATTGCCGAGGCACACGACCACGGCGCCTGGGTGCACGTCGACGGTGCCTTCGGGTTGTGGGCGGCGGCCTCGCCGTCATACCGGCACCTGGTCACGGGCTACCAGGAGGCGGACTCCTGGACCACTGATGCACACAAGACGTTGAACGTGCCCTACGACACCGGCCTGGTGATCGTGCGCGACGGCGCGGCCCTGCGCGCGGCGATGGGGATGCACGGCTCATACCTGATCCACGACGAGCTCGGCGAGCCGTTCGACAAGGTGCCCGAGCTCTCGCGGCGAGGGCGCGCGTTTCCGGTATGGGCGGTGCTGCGGTCCCTGGGACGGTCCGGGGTGGCGGAGCTCGTCGACCGTCTCTGCCGGCACGCGTCCGCTTTCGCCGCGGGCCTGAACGCCATCGCGGGCGCGACCGTGCTCAACGACGTCGAGTTCACCCAGGTGTGCGCGACGTTCGGGACCGACGAACGCACCGACGAGGTCGTCCGCCGGCTGCTCGCGGACGGCACGACCTGGATGACGGGCTCGACGTGGCGCGGCCGCAGCGTGCTCCGGATCTCGGTGAGCAACTGGTCGACCACCGAGAACGACGTCGAACGCAGCCTGGACGCGGTTCGCAGAGCGGTGACCGGGCTCTGACGTTCGTCGACCTCCGATCGGGCCCGCCTGCGGGCGCGTTCACGCAGGTCAGCACCGACAGAGAGGCGCAGCGACAGGTTGACCACCTGTCGCTGCGCCGGGAATGCCGTGTCCGGGTCAGCTGGTCTTCGCGGGGACCAGGACGTTCGTCAGCTGGAGGGCGAAGTCGCGCTGCGCCGTGAGGAGGTCCGCGGCAACATCGAAGGTGTACTTGGTTGCGACGTCCACGCCGGGCAGGGACGGGAGGCCGGGAATCTTGGGCAGGTCGGTCAGGTGACTGCCGGGAAGCGCCGACACGGCCTTGACCCAGGTCTGAGCGGCATCGAGGGACAGCTGCTGGCCCTTCTTGACGGTGGAGAGAACCTGATCGCGGACCTTCTGGGCGGTATCGGGGATCTCGGTCTCGGGGGTGGCCTTGGTGCCGGTGCTGGTGGTCGCTGTTGCCATGGTGAGCTCCTGGAGAGTCTTGGACGTGCACGGCATCTCCGGGCACATGCACAACATACATATCGTCTGCTTGGGATGTCAAGCATCACCGCGCAGGCCGGCGCACGTGTACCTTTGAGCCACCACGTCCCCCCAGACCCCGGCGGCCTCGGCCTGACCACTTGCCGCTCCCGAACATCGGCGGCCCGTGTCCTTCAGCCAAGGACAACGAATCGAGTTCGCGATGACCCAGCCACCCCTGGACCCAGGCATCACCTTCACGCAGCCCTCCCGGTGGGTCTGGCATGTCAGCTTCCACGGCGAACGCGTCGGGACGGTCAATGGCGATGGCATGCTGGGCTTCACCGCCAGGGACGTCGACCACCACTCCATCGGCAGGGGCTACGTCAGCGCCGAAGCTGCGATGCGAGCCTGGTCCCCGCAGAAGACTGACTGGCCTGCCGTCGGAAGTCACGCGCGGGTCTCAGAGGTGAATCAGAGGACGCCCCCAACAGCCGCACAGGCGAGTGTCGCAACGTGGGCGCATGGACAACGAACAGCGCACTTTCCCGTTCCCCCCCATCGGCGATGACAGCACCGGCTCACCCGCCCCGGCAGCACGACAGGTCGCCCGGAGCAAGCGGCGGGTCTGGGCGTCAGCCATCACCCTCGGCGTCGGAGTAGCCGGCGTGCTCGGCGCCGCCGTCAGCTCGGGGACCCTGCCCAGCGCGATCACCGCGGCCAGTGCCAGCAC
>DASVKO010000058.1:0-5900 GCA_036385355.1 Dermatophilaceae bacterium | reverse complement strand
CCTGTGTGCCGCCGCCTTCTTCGTCTTCCACCGCCGGAAGACCGCGGAGCCGCCGAAGTGGATGGGCGGGCTGCAGACTGCGACCCCGAAGCTGTCGTTCAAGCTCGGCCTGCTGCTGCTGGGCGTGTTCCCGACCGACATCCTCACCTCGGCTGCCGTCGGCTTCCACCTCGCGCGTGAGGGCGCGCCCTGGTACTACTACCTCACGTTCGTCCTGGTCACGGTGTTCCTGATCGCCCTCCCGGGTCTCCTGGTCCTCGTGATGGGCCAGCGGGCGGTCCGGGCCCTTCCGGCTGTGCGCGACTGGATGAACGCGAACTCGTGGATCGTCAGCGAGGCCGTGATCGCGCTCTTCATCGGCCTCCAGGTCAACACCCTGGTCAGCTCATAGGAAGCGATCCGACCCGGTCACCTCGACGCCCCTCCAGCTCCTCTCCGTGGCGCCCCCTGCCGCGCGATGACGCCTTCCGCCGCCCGCCGCCCGCCGCCTTCCGCACGGTGACGCAAGCCGCCTGCCGCTCAGTGACCCCAGCCGCACGATGACGCCCGCCCGCTGCCGTCTCAGCCGGGCTGGCTTCCCGGGTCGTGGCGGCGCAACCCGGCCTGCACGGCACCCACCATGACACGCGCGACGACTCCCACCAGGATCAGGTCGCCGACCATCTGGATCATGACCATCACGCGAGCGCCCTGGGTCAGGGGTGCGATGTCACCAAACCCGACCGAGGCAAAGACGGTGACCGCGAAATACAGGGCATCGGTGCGACTCAGCCCCTCGGAGAAGGAGGCCGGGGTTCCGCGTGCGGTCATGAAGTAGAGCGCGGCGAACGAGAGGATGAACAGCGGGACGCTGAGGGACAGCGCCTCGATGGCGCGCAGGCGTGGGTGCTCCGCGGTCGCGATCTGCCTGATCTGCCAGGTGAGCAGGGCTGCGAAGAAGACCAGCGCCACGAACAGAGCGAGGGCGGTCGGCCCCTCGCCGCCGTCCCCCAGGGGCATCAGGTAGTAGAGGAGCAGCAGGCCTGTCGTGGTGAACGCCGGGCGGGCGAACGCCCGGAGGCGCCGTCTGCGGCGAGCGGCCGGCGGCAGGTCGTCATACCGGCCCCCCGTCATGGGGCAGATCCCGCTGCCGGCGGGGTGATCGGTGAGGCCGCCCGCCTGCCGATCGTCCAGTCGTAGATGACCGACGTTCGCAGCACGGCGTCCTGCACCGACCGGTTCTTGGGGCTGAGGACTGCCCAGTACAACCCGATGGGCAGCACGACGCAGAAGGCCGATCGGACGACCGCCCCCGCCCATCGCATCCGCTCACCACGGAAGTTGACGACCCTCAGCCCCAGCAGGTGGTCACCATAGGTCCGGCCCGTCGTTGCCCACGACACCATCAGGTAGACGAACAGCAGGACGCCATAGCAGAGCAGCAGCAACAGGAACGAGGGCTCGGGAAAGCTGAATCGCGTCGGGTTGATCAGAAACGTGACCGCGGCCCAGGCTGCGTACCCGCCTGCGATAACCCCCACCACCAGTGAGAAGTCGACGACGTTCGCCACCGTGCGGGTCACGATCCCGGCACGCTGCCCCTGGAATGGACGAGCCTCCGCCGGCACCGCGTCGACCCTGCGCGGCACCGCGTCGACCCTGCGCGGCACCGCGTCGCCGCTGCCGGGGGACGTGCCGGCGCCGGGTCCGGTCTCGCTCATGCCGGCGTCCCCGTCGGCGGGCCATCAGATCCGCCGGGCGAGCCCGTCTGCCCCGGCGCCTCGTCGGTTCGATGCTCGCGACGCCGGCGCAGCATCCGGTCGACGACCCGACCCACCGCGGCGTCCGCGTCGATTCCCTGCATCCTCATCCCGACCACGGCTTCGGACGCGACCGACCCTGTCGAGTCACGGATGATCCCGGGCAGGTCGATACCGTCGACGACGTACTCGGCCACCCCGATGAGGTCGACCTGCTGCCTGACTATCGCGGTGAGGTCGACCTTCTCCAGCGCCGCGGCGACAACAGTCCCGAGGTCGACCTGGTCGACGACGATGGCGGTGAGGTCAAGGCTGTCCAGGGCGCCGGCAACCACACGCTGCAGTTCCACCCGGTCGAGAACCAGCTGGGTCAGGTCGATCTGGTTGAGAGCCCCGGCGGCCACCTCGTCGACATCGAGCTCGTTGAGCAGCTGAGCGGCCACCCCGTCGATGTCCAGCTGGTTGAGAGCCTGGGTGACCACCTCGTTGACGCCAAGCTGGTTGAGCAGCCGGGTCGCCACCTCGTCCACGTCCACCTGGTCGAGCAGCTTCATGGCCACCTCGTTGAGGTCGAGCCGCTCCAGCACGATCGAGACGATCCTGGTGAGGTCCACCCGATCGAGGGCCGCGGTCGCCACCCGCTCCACATCCACCCGATCCAGGACCACGGTGGCCACCAGATCCACATCCACCTGGTCCAGCACCGCATCCACGGCTCCCGGCAGGACCGTGGCCGACAGGCGCCCCAGCGTGCGAAGGGTCTCGGGTCGGTCGCGCTGCCACCGCTGCGCCAGCAGCCGCATTCGGTATGCCGGCTGCAGCCTGCGCGGCACCAGTGGCGGCCGCAGGACCAGGCCCGTGAGCGGCGCCGCGATCCGGGCTCCGGTGGCAGCCATCCGGCCGGAGAACCGCGCAGCCCCCCACGCGGTGCCGACCAGGAGGTCGGCAACGTCCGAAGCCGGTATCCGGGTTCCGGCCCGCCGCGGCATGGTCTCCGGCGACTCCCCCAGCGTTCGCAGGACGACCCCGATCCCCAGCGACAGGGCCCCGAAGCCCGCCTGGACCCCCTGGACAACCGCGTCGGCGAGATCAGCCGACGCCGGGGCGACGCGCGAGCCATCCACGGTGTCGCCGCGGTGCTCACGTGGTTCCGGCACGGCCCCTCATCCTTCCGTAGGCCCGCCACGAACGCCGAAGGCGCCGGCCCGCCAACCGCGGCGGCCCGGCGTCATCGAACGAGTCGTTCCCAGCCCTGATAGAGGGACTTGTTCAGGTTTCTCCGGCCGCCTTCAGCTCTCCGCCGTGCGCGATGATCGCGTAGAGGATGAAGAAGTCAATCGCCAGCAGCGTGAGCGACCAGACGGGGAACGCCGTGGCCCACGCGAAGTTCACCAGCGCGCTGATCGACACGAGGATGACGCCCAGGGTCCGGGCCCACGTCCGACCCGTGAAGAGGGCGAGACCCACCAGGAAGACGACCGCTCCGGCAAGGATCTGCAGCCAGCCCCACTGGGTGTAGCTCACCTGGACGGTGAGTCCGGAGGTGGGGAAGGAGATGTAGCTGTGGCGGAAGAGCGCAATGAAGCCCTCAAACATGTGGAATATGCCGAGAATCGCCATCATGGTGCCGGCGAACACGATCCAGCCGACCCACCCGGTGGCTTCGGACTCTTCCATGGACTGCCTGGGAACCGTGGCGCCGCCACCCGACATAGACGTAGTTCCAGCCATGTTGACTCCTTCAACGAAGGGATAGAGCACCTAAAGCGTGATCTCGTCCCGCGTAGACAGCCTCATCCGCGGCGGATGAAAACTACGTTGTGGAGATTAACCGGGCAAGAGCCATCTGTGGCTCCGGCGTGGTCCGGCCCTTCTGTGCCGGCCCCGGCGTCAGTCTCCGGCGATAACTCGCCCGTCGTCCCGCCGCCAGCGCCAGGGCAGCAGCCCCGACACCAGGGCCAGCGGCCTGCGCCGCGCCGCGCCGGCCGGCGACCGCCAGCCGGCGGCCACAGGCTCAGCGGCAGCCGCACCGACAACCGACGAGACCTCCACGGCTACCAGTGGCGGCTTGGCCGCGCTGACCTGGACGGGCAGTCGCGGGGTGGGCAGGTCGGCGTGGTGGGCCACACCAAGACGGGTGGCTATCTGGTGCACGTCCGCCAGGGTCAGCGTCTCCTCGGCCAGCAGCTCTGCAGCCACCGCTCCCAGGAAGGTCTTGTGCGCGCCCAGCAGGCTGGTGGCCGAGGTGTGCGCCTCGCCGAGCAGCTCCTCCACGACGTCGCTGACGTCCTGGGTGGGAGCGGAACCTCCGCGCCGGACCTGATAGCCCAGGCGCGTCATCCCATAGCTGCTCGCCATCGCGGTGGCGAGCTCGGTGGCTGACTGAAGGTCGCCGGCCGCACCCTGGGTGAACTCGCCGTCCAGCAGGATCTCCTCGGCAGCCCGTCCGGCCATCGCGGTCACGAGCTGGGCGTGCGCCTTGCGCCGCGGCAGGAACTGGTCGTCATTGCCGGACATCCACGTCACACCGCCGGCCGGGCCGCGCGGGATGATCGTGACCTGCACCGGGTCGTCGGCCTGCTCCTGCAGATAGGCGGCCACGGTATGACCCGACTCGTGCCAGGCAGTGACCTCACGGTCGTGGTCGGTGACCAGGGCCGACGTGCGGGCCCGGCCCATGGCGATGGTGGCGACGGCATGCTCGAAGCACTCGGCGGTGACCTCGGTGAGGTCGTGGCGCACCGCGTCCACGCACGCCTCGTTGACCAGGGCCTGCAGCTGCGCGCCGGAGAAGCCAGGGGTCCGCCGCGCGAGCCCGGTGAAGTCCACCCCGGCTGCTATCGGCTTGCCCTTGACGTGCACGGCCAGGATCTGCTCACGCCCCCGGCGGTCCGGGTTGGGCACCTCGACCTTGCGGTCCAGGCGACCGGGCCGGGTGATGGCCGGGTCCAGCATGTCGGCCCGGTTGGTGGCCGCGATCACGATGACGTTGGACGTGTGGAAACCGTCCATCTCGGACAGGAGCGCGATCAGGGTCGTCTCGGACTCGATGTGGGCCGTCTCGCCGTCCCCGCCACGGCGGCGCGCCACGGCGTCCACCTCGTCGATGAAGATGATCGCCCGCTCGTGCCTGCGCGCAGCAGCGAACAGCGCCCGGATGCGCTGGGCCCCGACCCCGACATACTTCTCCACGAAGTCTGAGCCGGCAGCGGTGAACATGGGCACCCCGGACTCGCCTGCGACAGCGCGGGCCAGGAGCGTCTTGCCGGTCCCGGGTGGTCCGGTCAGCAGCGCCCCCTTGGGTGCGGTGGCGCCGGTGCGGGTGAAGCGTTCCGGCTCCTTGAGGAACATGACCAGCTCCAGCAGCTCGGCTTTGGCCTCGTCACAACCGGCGACGTCGCTGAACCGGGTCTCCGGGACGGTTGCCGGTTCGACGGCGGTTGCCTTCTTGTGCCCGACCCGCCTGGAACCCGACCCGCCGGTGGTCATGGCGGAGAGGCCGCCCCTCGTCTCAGCGGGCTCGCCTGCGCGGGAGAGGTGGTTGCGCCGACGCACCCCGAGGGCAATCACGAGCGACCCGGCAAACAGGCCCAGCAGGCCGATCCCCAGGGCCCACGGGAACAGCCCCCCGGTAGCGGATCGGGCGACGGTGGCCGCGGTGGCGGCGCTGCCGCCGACGCTGGTGGCGGCGGCTGGGGTCTTACGTCCCGTGTCCGCATTCGCCGCGGCGACCGTTGTCGCCGGGTCCTGAACGGCGCCGGCAGAGACGGCGCCCGGGTGGACCGGCACGCCGGCGGCGACGAGCGTGTCCACGACTGTGGGAAGGTACGCCCTCAGAACCTTCGCGTCCGCCACGGCGCCCGGGCTCAGCACGCCGCCGTCGGTGGCCGGGCCAGCCTTCGCCGAGGAGGGAGGTGCCCCCGGCCCATAGGTGGCCCGGACGACCAGGCCGGCCTCGTCGACGACGGCGTTGGCCAGCTCACCGGCTTTCGCATCGGCGAGCAGGCGGGTCATCGAGATGGGCACGGCGCTCCGGGCGACCGCGGAGTCCGGGGCGGTTGCGCCCATCAGGACCAGAACGAGAACGGAGATCGCGGCTACCGCGAGGATGGTCACGCCGGCGAAAGTGAACCCGGACAGCCCGCGCAAGGCGGTGATACG
>DASVKO010000057.1:0-15831 GCA_036385355.1 Dermatophilaceae bacterium | reverse complement strand
TCGTCGTCGAAGAACAACGGGTCGCCGCTGAGCACAACCTGGCGAACGTCGAGCAGCTCGGTCACCCGGTCCCCCAGGACGGTCGAGCCCGCGATGCCGCGATCGTCGATCTGACTGTGCCGCGCCGGGTCGTCGTCCACGATGTCCAGAACCTCGTCGACCGCGATCGCCACGGTTCGCGCACCACGCGTGGAGATGACGACGATCAGCTCCCGGCGCTCGAGATCACCACCAGCGGGGTCCTCTCGCCCTCCGAGCGCACGGCCCAGGCGAATAAGCGGAACGATGGCTCCGCGATACTGAAGGACCTCACGGCCGCCCGCATGCTCGACATTGTCACGAGGAAGATGCTCCAGCCTCGTGACGGCCGCAAGCGGTATGGCGACCCGTCGCCCTTCTCCGGTAGCGACCAGGAGCACCTGCTCAGCCGGTTCGACCGGCAGTGACGGCGCCTCCGCTCCTTCCAGGTCAGCCTCGAATGCCTGGCCGGACAACCACTCGCGAGCGATGGCCTGCACATCAAGAATCAGCGAGACACGACCGTCGCCGAGCATGGTGGCACCGGCATAGACACCGATCCCCTTCAATCGGGCGGTGAGCGGCTTGACGACGATCTCCTCGGCGTCCAGGACACCATCGACGATCAGGCCGAACAGCCGCGTGTCGGCCTTCAGGACGGCGATGACGGTCGCCGCGCCGGGCTCGCTCGGGTGGTCCGGCCCGACCCTGCGCGGCACTCCGAGCACCTCATGCAGCTCGACCAGCGGCAGGAGCGCGCCACGCAGGCGGAACACCGGGGCGGGGCCCACATACTCGATCGTGGCACCGTCAGACTGACCGTCTGGCGCGACGAACTCCTGCACGTTGGCCGCAGGGATCGCGTAGAGCTCATCAGCGGACTGAACGATCAGCGCCGAGATGATCGCGAGCGTGAGCGGTATGCGTATCTGCCAGGTCGTACCGCGGCCGACGAACGTCTCGACCTCCACCGTGCCTCCGATCGCCCCGATGCTGGTCTGCACGACATCGAGCCCGACGCCGCGCCCCGAGACGTTCGTGACGGACTCGGCCATCGAGAAGCCGGGAAGGAACAGCAGGCGCAGCAGGTCGGTCGAGGTCATCGCGGCCACCTGATCATGGGTCCGCACACGGCGGGCAACGGCCTCTGCGGCGACACGATCGACATCGATGCCGCAGCCGTCGTCCGCGATCTCGATGACGACCTGCCCGCTCTCGTGGTGGGCGCGGATCATGACGAGGCCGTCAACAGGCTTGCCAGCGGAGACCCTGGCCTGCGGGTCCTCGATCCCGTGGCCGACAGCGTTGCGCACCAGGTGCGTCAGCGGATCCTTGACCGCTTCCAGCAGGGCGCGGTCAAGCTCGGTGTCGCCGCCGGCCACCTCCAGCCGCACCTGACGACCACACGCGACCGCCAGGTCGCGCACGATCCGGGGCATCTTGGCCCAGAGATGCCCGACGGGCTGCATCCGGGCCTCCATGACGCCGTCCTGAAGCTCGGAGGTGATCAGACTCAGTCGCTGGGAAGCCCCGACGAAGTCGGCACCGGGCTGGCCGCCGGCGAGCCGGGTGATCTGGTTGCGCACGAGCACGAGCTCACCCACCTGGCGCATGAGCGCGTCCAGGACGTCGACGTCAACGCGGATTGCGGAGTCGGACGGGGCAGCCGGCCCCGGATGGTCGGCGGACGATCCTGGGTCGGCGGTCGGGATGTCCACGTCCGGGATGTCCACGTCCGGAGGAGTCTCGGTCGCACCTTGCCCGAGGACGGCGTCGATCTGCTCGATCATGGCGTCGACGGCGATGTCGCCCTCCGCGCCGGTGGCCTCGATCGCGGCCAGGATCTCACGAATGGTGTCGACCATCCGCAACAGCACGTCGGTCGTCGGCTGGTTCATTGCCCGCCGGCCGTCGCGCAGCTCGGACAGCAGGCTCTCGCCCGCATGGGCAAGCCTCTCGAGCCGGCCGAACGCCAGGAAACCGCAGGTTCCCTTGATGGTGTGGATCGTGCGGAAGACGCGACTCAGCAGCTCGCGAGAGCCGGGCGTCCCCTCGAGCGCGACGAGATCCTGATCGAGCTGATCGAGATTCTCGTAACTCTCGACCAGGAACTCATGGACGATCTCATCCATGCTTCCCACCCCTCAAGCGTCCCACGTCCCGGTCCCCCTGCACATACCACCCGAAAAGGGACACGCCGCCACTCGAGGGGCACATCCCGCCACCAGCAGAGGGGCACGGCGCCAGCCGCAGACCAACCCAGCGCCACCTGCAGAGGGGCCCGGAGACGACCCGGAGATGACCCGGACGGACTGTGCGGCAGTGGCGGTGACGGCCTGTCAGTGCGGACCTGCAGAATGAGACCTCCGACCGGCGACCCAGGGATGTGCGTTCGTGGCCAGCGAGCCGTTGCAGGACCTCGACCTCCGCGGCACCGGGCTGCGCGAGCTCCCCGAGTCGCCGGGCACCGACCCCATGACCCTGGTGCGCTGCGATCTGAGCGGAGCCGATCTGCGAGCCCTCGACCTGCCGGGATGGCAGTTCCATGACTGCACCCTCGACGAGGCCCGGCTGAACGGGTCAAGCCTGGACTCTGCGCTCTTCAAGGGTGGCAGCGCCCGGAGCGCAACCTTCGTCGACTGCGATCTCGCGGGCGCCCGGTTCGACGGCATGGACGCCTCGGACGCTCGCTTTGGCGGCGCCCTGATGAGCGAGGCGGAGTTTCACGGGTGCCGGTTGATGGGGACGACTTTCGAGGGGACGCGCGGACTTGGCATGTTGCTTCAGAACAGCAACCTGTATGCCGCGAACCTGAATGGCTGCGCTCTGGGCAATGCGGCGCTCACCGGCTTGCGGCTGACCGAGGCAACCCTGCGCGGGGCAGACCTGCGCGGCAGCGACCTGACCGGCTCGGTCCTGCTCCACGCCGATCTGTACGGAGCCAAGCTCAAGAATGCCGATCTGCGCGGAGCCGACCTCGGGCCGGTCGACCTCGACCGGCTGCGCGCGCTGTCCGGCGCCATCATCAGCCGCAGTCAGGCCGAGCAGATCCTGGTCGAGCTGGCAAACGTCGTGGTGATGGACTGACGATGCTGAACCGACGGTGACGAACTGACGGTGACGAACGCATGATGACGAACCGATCAGGGTGCGCTGAACTGATCAGGGTGCGCTGAACTGATCAGTGACGCGCTCACCACGACGAACTGATCAGGGTGCGCGAACGGCAGTGACCGCACGCGGCCGTCCGTTGAGGTCCAGGTGGTCCTGAACGTCCTGCCACAGGCCGGCCGTCCGCAGCGCCGCGGTGAGCGAGTCCCCTTGCACGTCAGCATGTTCCATGACGAAGAAACCTCCCGGCCGCAGGAGAACCGCGGCCCGGGCCGCGACGTCCAGCGGGATCCGCAGACCGTCGGAGCTCCCGCCGTAGAGCGCGACCTCGGGGTCGTGCTCGCGGACCTCAGGGTCGTTCGGGATCGACCCCTCAGGGATGTATGGCGGGTTGCTCACCACCACGTCCACCGCCGCCTCAAGCTCAGGAAACGCCAGCGTCGCGTCGCCGAGCCGAAGATCGACGTCCAGCCCGAGGTCGTCGCGGTTGCGAATCGCCCAGGCGTGAGCCAGGTCGGACAACTCGACTCCGTGGACCTCGGCTTCCGGGACCTCGTCCTTGACGGCCAGTGCGATAGCCCCCGACCCGCTACAAAGGTCCACAACCCGCAAACCTAGGGACCGTGTCGGGTTTTCACCCGCAAACCTAGGGACCGTGTCACCCCCCGACCCCGCAAACCTAGGGACGGTGCGTCGCAGAGTCCCTCGGTTTGAACCCGATTCCTGCGCACCGTCCCTGGGTTTGCGAAGGAAGGCTATGGCCAGGGCGGCGGTGAGCTCGGTCTCGAAGCGGGGGGTGAAGACGCCCGGGCCGACCGAGAGCTCGAGCCGGCGGAACCCTGCCTTGCCGGTCAGATGCTGCAGCGGCACCCGGCGGGCACGCTCGGCCACCAGATCGTCAAACCCCTCCGGGACCGGCGCACCCATGATGATCATCTTGTGTACTTCGCTGGTGGTCGTCCTTCCGGCACACGCTGCCAGCGCCACGGCGTCAAACCCGGCGCTCTCGACGCCGGCGTCCGTCAGGTTCCGGACGGCCTCGCGGACCGCGTCCCGCAACAACCTCACCGATCCCGTCGCCGGCCCCGGGGTCACAGACCCGACGACCCGTCAGCCACGGCCGCCATCCGGGCGGCGTCGTCGGTGTCCACGGCAGACTGGACAATCGGGTCGAGGTCGCCGTCCAGCACCATGTCCAGGTTGTAGGCCTTGTACCCCGTGCGGTGGTCGGCGATGCGGTTCTCCGGGTAGTTGTAGGTCCGGATCCGCTCCGAGCGGTCGACCGTGCGGATCTGCGACTTGCGCTGGGCCGAGGCCACCGCGTCGGCCTCGTCCTGGGCCAGCTGGTGCAGGCGGGCCCGCAGCACCCGCAAGGCCGACTCCTTGTTCTGGAGCTGGGACTTCTCGTTCTGACAGGACACCACGGTGCCGGTCGGCAGGTGGGTGATCCGCACCGCCGAGTCGGTGGTGTTGACGCTCTGGCCACCGGGCCCGGACGAACGATAGACGTCGACCTTGAGGTCGTTCAGGTCGATCGTGACCTCGACGTCGTCAACCTCGGGCATCACCAGCACGCCAGCCGCCGAGGTGTGGATACGGCCCTGGGACTCCGTCACCGGAACCCGCTGGACCCGGTGCACGCCACCCTCGTACTTCAGCCGGGCCCACGGCGCATCAGCCGGGTCTGTGACACCCCGTGACTTCACCGATACCTGCACGTCCTTGTAGCCGCCGAGATCGGACTCGGTGGCGTCGATGATCTCGGTCCTCCAGCCACGTCGCTCGGCATAGCGCAGGTACATCCGCAGCAGGTCGGCGGCGAACAGCGCGGACTCCTCCCCGCCCTCACCGGCCTTCACCTCGAGGATGATGTCGCGGTCGTCGTCCGGGTCGCGGGGCACCAGCAGCCGGCGCAGCTTTTCCTCGGCCGCCGTCAGCACGGCCTCGAGCGCAGGAAGCTCCTCGGCGAACGCCTTGTCCTGGGTGGCCAGCTCGCGGGCCGTGGCCACATCATCCCTGGCTGCGTGCCACGCGTGGTACGCGGCGACGGTCGGCGCCAGCGCGGCATACCGCTTGTTCAGCCTGCGCACGAGACCCTGGTCGGAGTGCACCGCGGGCTCGGCGAGCTGGGCCTCCAGGTCGGCATACTCCTGCACCAGCGTCGCAGCGGACTCCAGCATCTGGGGAACCTTCCGTGATCGGCATTCCTACGGGCTCGCGGACAGCAGCTCGGACAAACAGCAACGCCGGCCCCACGACCATGACAGTCGGGGACCGGCGTGCGGGAAAGCTACTTGTCGACCGTCTCGGCCTTCTCGGCCTTCTCGACCTTCTTGCCGTAGCGCGCCTGGAAGCGGGCGATGCGGCCACCGGTGTCGAGGATCTTCTGCTTGCCGGTGTAGAACGGGTGGCACTGCGAGCACACGTCGGACGAGATCTTGCCGCCGGTCACGGTGCTGCGGGTCTGGAACGTGTTGCCACAGGTGCAGGTGACCGTGGTCGCGACGTAGGTGGGGTGAAGGTCCTTCTTCAACGTGTGCTCCTTGTAGTTGGGGCGGTGCCGGATCGTATGCTCGGGACTCCCATGCACGCGGGAACCGGCTGCCAACAGACAATTGTGCCAGATCAGGCACGTATGCCGAAACGTCGGCCCAGTGAGAATCATTCCCGATAGCCCTGTGGCGGCCCCGGCGAGAGCGAAACCCGCTCAGAGGTGCTCTGAACGGGTTTCGCCGCCACGGAAAACCAGCCGGAAGGATCCGGGGTGGATCAGATCAGTCGTCCTCGTTCATCTGGATCGAGGACGTCTTCTGGACCTGCATGAGGAACTCGACGTTGCTCTTGGACTTCTTGAGCCGGTCGATGAGCAGCTCGATGCCCTGCTGCTGGTCGAGAGCAGAAATCACCCTGCGCAGCTTCCAGACGATCTTGAGCTCCTCGTTGGCCATCAGGATCTCCTCGCGACGCGTCCCCGAGGGGTTGAGGTCGATGGCCGGGAAGATACGACGCTCGGCAAGGTGACGCGACAGGCGAAGCTCCATGTTGCCGGTGCCCTTGAACTCCTCGAAGATCACCTCGTCCATCTTGGAACCGGTGTCGACCAGGGCGGTGGCCAGGATGGTCAGCGAGCCACCGTTCTCGATGTTGCGGGCGGCACCGAAGAAGCGCTTCGGCGGGTAGAGCGCGCTGGAGTCGACGCCACCGGAAAGGATCCGGCCGCTCGCCGGGGCGGCGAGGTTGTACGCACGGCCCAGCCGGGTGATCGAGTCGAGCAGGATGACGACGTCGTGACCCATCTCGACGAGGCGCTTGGCCCGCTCGATCGCCAGCTCGGCAACCGTGGTGTGGTCGGTGGCCGGCCGGTCGAAGGTCGAGGCGATGACCTCACCCTTGACCGCCCGCTGCATGTCGGTGACTTCCTCGGGGCGCTCGTCGACCAGGACGACCATGAGGTGGGCCTCGGGGTTGTTGGTCGTGATCGCGTTGGCGATCGCCTGCAGGATGAGCGTCTTGCCGGCCTTGGCCGGGCTGACGATCAGACCGCGCTGGCCCTTGCCGATCGGGGCGATGAGGTCGATCAACCGGGTCGAGAGAATGTTCGACTCGGTCTCCAGACGCAGACGCTCCTGCGGGTAGAGCGGGGTGAGCTTGGCGAAGTGGACGCGGTTGAGGGACTGCTCCGGGCTCAGGCCGTTGATGGTGTCCAGGCGGACCAGCGCGTTGAACTTCTGGCGAGCCGGGATCTGCTCCCCCTCGCGCAGTGCCCTGACGGCACCGGTGACGGCGTCGCCCTTGCGCAGGTCGTTCTTCTTCACGATGCCCAGCGGCACATAGACGTCGTTCTCACCGGGCAGGTAGCCGCTGGTGCGAAGGAACGCATAGTTGTCGAGCACTTCGAGGATTCCGGCCACCGGCACCAGGACGTCGTCGTCGTGAATGGCCTCCACGGTCTCGTTCTGGCCCTGGCCACCGCCGCTCTCGCCCGGGCCGCGACGCTTGCGGTCCCGGCTGCGCTGACGGTTCCGCCGACGACCGCCGGGCGAGTCCTCGTCCTGGTCGTAGCGGCCACGGCTCTCGGTCTGGCCGCCCTGCTGACGGTTGTCCTGCTGACGGTTGTCCTGCTGGCGGTTACCCTGCCTGCCGCCCTGCTGACGGTTGTCGTTCTGGCCGCCCTGCTGACGGTTGTCCTGCTGGCCGCCCTGCTGACGGTTGTCCTGCTGGCGGTTATCGTTCTGGCCGCCCTGCTGACGGTTGTCCTGCTGACGCTCGCGACGCGACGGGCGGCCGTCGTCGCCGGCGCCATCCTCGTGTCCGGTGTCCTGCGATGCAGCCTGGGTCTGGGAGGCCTGGTCAGTGGCGACCTGTGAAGCCTGGGCGGTGACGACCTGCGGAGCCTGGGCAGCGGCGACCGGCGTTGCCGTGTCAACAGCGGCCGGAGCGGCCATCTGATCGGCAGGAGAGACGCCGACAGGGCGCTGTGCCCGGCGGGAACGAACCGGACGGCCTGTGGCAGCGGCCGTGTCCGGGGCAACGACCGCAGCCTGAGGCGCGGAGGTGGGCGCGGCGACGGGCGAGTCGGCATGTGCCGAGTCAGCCTGTGCAGAACCGCCAGCCTGGCGGCCCCTGATCGCGGTGACCAGGTCGCCTTTGCGCATCTTGGCCGTACCGGTCAAGCCCAGACTACCGGCCAGGCCCTGGAGCTCCGCCAGCTTCATGGTGCTGAGGCTGGGGGCGCGCTTAACAGTCTCGTCGGCGCCACTGGTGGGCACGCTGGCGAGATAGGTGGTGTTTGTCACGAAGGACCTTTCCCCTCGTATTCGGTCCACGCAGAGTGCCGGACCGGGGATGTGGTGTCAGACGAACCCTGATGTAAAGGAACCCTGACGTGTGGGAAACCACTGAGCTGGCGTAATGACGCCGCGCGCATCAGAAGGTGCACTTGCGTAGTGATTGTCGCACCTGCGGTGATCACCTCGATCAAGCCTGATCGCCGGTAACCGGGGTGCATCGCCAATATAACACCGTTCGCTGTGGTTCTGCTTACCCGTCCCGCCACCGGCGAGGCGACCAGGCCGGGGAACAGCATCGACATTCCTCAGACAGAGAGCCTGTCGAGGTGGGCACCGGTCGCCGGTATCCCTGGCTGGAGCACCCGCCATACGGCAGGGTCGCCCTGGGCACGGGCGTCCTGAAGCCGCTCCGCCGTTGTGAGGACCAGCACGCTGGGCCCGGCCCCGGAGATCACGGCCGCATGTCCCTGCCCGCGAAGGGCATCAAGCAGGGCCATCGAGCCCGGGAAGGCCGGGCGTCGCTGCTCCTGGTGGAGCCACTCGCGGGTGGCCGGCAGGAGCAGGTCGGGGCGACGGGTGACCGCCTCCACGAGCAGGCCGACCCTGGCGGAGTTCCGGGCGGCAACGGCATGGGGCACCTGTGCGGGCAGGACCGCGCGCGCGGTGGCCGTGGACAGCTTGGCCGCGGGCAGGAACACCAGGGGTATGACGTCCGCACTCACCTGGAGCTGAATGCTGTGGAACTGCCGGGGCTCGATGTCGTCAGCCCACGACAGGGTCATCCCGCCGAACACGCTGGCGGACGAGTTGTCAGGGTGGCCTTCCAGGGCCGCCGCCAGGTTGTTGGTGAAGGTGCGGTCGAAGTTCCTGCCAGGCTCTCTGTCCCCACCAGGCGCCCTGTCCCCACCAGGCACCCTGTCCCCACCAAGCTCTCTGTCCCGACGCGGCTCTGTGTCGCTGGCCTCGTCGCTGTCCTGCCCCTTCGCGATGTCGCACAGTCCCTGTGCTGCAACGACTCCGGCCACGATCGAGGTCGCCGACGACCCCACTCCCCGACAGTGCGGGACGGCGTTGCGAGAGCTCATGTGAAGGCCGGCAGGCGCCTGGACGTGCAGCTCCTGCCAGGCGGCCAGGATCGACCGGTGGATGAGGTTCAGCTCGTCACGCGGCACCTCACCCTTGCCCGCGCCTTCACCCTCGATGTCGATGCGCAGGCCCGGCTCGGACGTCACGGTCACGACGCACTCGTCCCAGATCCCGAGAGCGAGCCCGACGGAGTCGAACCCCGGCCCGATGTTGGCACTGCTGGCCGGGACCCGGACGCGCACCGATGACCCTTCGACGAGAGTGATCAGCTCGGCCACGACTCTCAGCCCCCGAGCCCGAGCGCGGTGGCCGCGGTGACGGCGTCGACCGACACGCGGGTGGGGACGATCTCGACCCCGTGGGCATTCTTGAGTGCCCACCCCGGGTCCTTGAGCCCGTGACCGGTCACCGTGCATACGATCCGGGCACCGGCCGGAACCAGGCCGGCAGCATGTGCGGCGAGCAGTCCTGCAACGCTGGCAGCAGAGGCCGGCTCGACGAAGATGCCCTCTTTGGACGACAGCAGCCGGTGTGCGGCCAGGATCTGCGCATCGGAGACGGCGTTGATCAGACCGCCCGACTCGTCGCGCGCCTCCTCGGCCTGACTCCACGACGCGGGGTTGCCGATCCGGATGGCCGTGGCGATGGTCTCGGGATGGTCGACCGGGTGGCCCAGGACGATCGGCGCCGCGCCCTCGGCCTGGAAGCCCCACATCCTGGGCAGCGTCGCAGCCGGGCCGGGTTGCGCACTGTCGCGGTGGTACTCGCGGTAGCCACGCCAGTACGCCGTGATGTTGCCGGCGTTGCCGACCGGCAGGCAGTGGATGTCAGGTGCGTCACCCAGCACGTCGACGATCTCGAAGGACGCCGTCTTCTGGCCCTCGATCCGCGCCGGGTTGACCGAGTTGACCAGCTCGACCGGGTAGGCCTCGGCCAGCTTGCGGGCCAGGGTCAGGCAGTCGTCGAAGTTGCCGTCGACCTGCAGCAACGTGGCACCGTGCGCGATGGCCTGGCTGAGCTTGCCCATCGCGATCTTGCCGTCCGGCACCAGCACGCCGCAGGTCATCCCGGCCTTGGTCGCATAGGCGGCCGCCGAGGCGCTGGTGTTGCCCGTCGAGGCGCAGATCACCGCCTTGGCGCCGTGTTTGGCTGCCACCGATATCGCGGCCGTCATCCCACGGTCCTTGAACGACCCGGTCGGGTTCACGCCCTCGTACTTGACGAAGACCTCGGCGCCGACCAGTGCCGAGAGGTGGGCCGCGGGGATCAGCGGGGTCCCGCCCTCCCCCAGGGTCACGATCGGTGCGCCTTTGAGAGAGGGCAGCCGGTCGGCATACTCCTGGATCACTCCGCGCCAGAGATGTGCCATGATCACTCGCCTTCGACGCGCATCACCGAGGTGACACCACGCACTGTGGACAGGGCTGCCAACGCATCGACCGTCGCGGACAGGGCGGCATCCGAGGCCGCGTGGGTGACGACTACCAGGCTGGCGCGAGTCTGGTCCGGCTCCTGCGGATCGGGCGAAAGAGATTGCTGCCGAACGGTTTCGATCGATACGTCGTGCTCAGCGAAGGCGAGCGCGACCTGGGCGAGCACGCCCGGGCGGTCGGCCACGTCGAGCCTGATGTGATAGCGGGTCTGGGCCTGACCCATCGCCAGGATCGGCAGGTCCTTGTACGTCGACTCCCCCGGTCCGCGACCGCCGACGACCTTGTGCCGGGCCACCGCGACGACGTCACCGAGGATGGCTGAGGCCGTGGGGTCACCGCCGGCGCCCTGGCCGTAGAACATGAGCGAGCCGGCGGACTCGGCCTCGACGAAGACCGCGTTGAAGGCTTCGCGGACCCCGGCCAGCGGGTGGTTGCGCGGGATCATCGCGGGATGGACGCGCACCGAGATGCCATCGTCTGTTGGCTCGCCGCCATCGCCGGCGGCGCCGGCAGTGCCTTTGACGCCCTTGATCCGTTCGCAGATGGCCAGGAGCTTGACGACACAGTCCATGTCTCGGGCGGCCTTGATGTCCGCAGCGCTCACCTCGGTGATGCCCTCGCGGTAGACGTCCTTGGCTGCGACCCGGGTGTGAAACGCCAGCGAGGCCAGGATCGCCGCCTTCGCCGCGGCGTCGAACCCCTCGACGTCCGCGGTCGGGTCGGCCTCCGCGTAGCCCAGGGCCTGCGCCTGCTCGACGGCGTCGGCGAAACCCGCGCCGGTCGTGTCCATCTTGTCCAGCACATAGTTGGTGGTGCCGTTGACGATCCCCAGGATGCGGTAGACGTCATCCCCGACGAGCGACTCGCGCAGGGGGCGCAGCAGGGGGATGGCACCGGCCACCGAAGCCTCGTAGTACAGGTCGACGTTGCAGTCCTGAGCCGCCTGGTAGAGGCGCGGCCCGTCCTCGGCCAGCAGTGCCTTGTTGGCGGTGACGACGCTGGCGCCGTGCTTCATCGCCGACAGGATGAGGGTGCGGGCGGGCTCGATGCCACCGATGACCTCGATGACGACATCAGCCCTGGTGACGAGCTCGGCAGCGTCAGTGGTGAACAGCGAGGGGTCGACGCCGGTCTCCGAACGGTCCTTGCCGGGGCGCCGGACCGCGACACCGACGATCTCCAGGGGACGGCTGACCCGCGCCTGCAGGTCCACCGCATTCTCGGTCAGCAGTCTCGCCACGGCTGAGCCGACGACGCCGCAACCGAGCAGGGCGATGCGCAACGGCTGCGCCTGTTCAACGTTCCGGTCGGTCTCACTCACGATTGCTCCCTCGGCCCGGTTCGTCCCGGACGCTCGTGTCCATCCTGCCGGTGTCCACCCTGTGAACACCGGTCGTTCCGGCATGCGGTCAGTGATGCAGTCAGTCGACGTCCAGGGCCAGGAGGTCCTCAATCGTCTCGCGCCGCACGATCTCGCGCGCCACGCCCCCCGCAACGGCGACTACCGGCGGCCGGGGCACGTGGTTGTACTGGCTGGACAGGCTCCGGCAGTAAGCGCCCGTGACGGGAACGGCCAGCAGATCCCCCGCCCGGACGTCAGCGGGCAGAAACTCGTCCTTGACGAGGATATCGCCGCTCTCGCAGTGCTTGCCGACGACTCGGGCCAACGCCGCGGGCGCCTCGCTGACCCGGCTGGCGATCGTGCACGAGAAGTCGGCGTCGTACAGCGCCGGGCGGATGTTGTCGCTCATCCCGCCGTCGACGGCGACGTAGGTTCGCGAGGCGTCACCGTCGAGCAGCACCTCCTTGACGGTCCCCACCTCATAGAGCGTGAAGGTCGACGGCCCGGCGATGGCGCGTCCGGGCTCGACCGAGATCCTGGGGACCGGCACTCCCTCGGCCCGGCACTCGCGCTCGACGATCGCCGCCATGCCGGTGGCCAGCTCGCGCGGTGACATCGGGTCGTGCTGGGTGGTGTACGCGATCCCGAAGCCGCCACCGAGATCCAGCTCGGGCAGCCGGATGCCGTGCCGGCGCTGCACGTCCAGATGCAGCCCCAGGACCCGGTGGGTGGCCACCTCGAAGCCGCTCGTGTCGAAGATCTGGCTGCCGATGTGGGAGTGCAGGCCCAGGAGAGAGAGGTATTCCGGGTGCTCCAGGACGCGGCGAACCGCCTCCGCCGCCTGTCCGCCGGCCAGGCTGAAACCGAACTTCTGGTCCTCGTGGGCGGTGGCGATGTACTCGTGGGTATGGGCCTCGACGCCGACGGTGACCCGGACCAGCACGGGTGCCATCACCCCGAGCCGCTCGGCGGCCGCCGCCACCCGCTCGATCTCCTCGAAGGAGTCGAGGACGATACGGCCGACTCCGTGGCGTAGCGCTCCCTCGATCTCGGCCACGCTCTTGTTGTTGCCATGAACCCCGATCCGGGCCCCGGGCAGGCCGGCCCGGATCGCCACGGCCAGCTCGCCGGCGGAGCAGACGTCCAGGTACAGGCCCTCCTCGTGGATCCACCGCGCCACGGAGGTGCACAGGAATGCTTTGCCCGCGTAGTAGACGTCCGCGCCGCCACACAGGTCCCGGAAGACCTCGTCGAAGGCCTGCTGGAACTCCCGTGCCCGGGAACGGAAGTCGTCCTCGTCCAGGACGTATGCCGGGGTGCCGAACTCACTGGCGAGGTCTCGGACGTCCAGGCCGGCAACGGTCAGCGCGCCGTCCTGCGAGCGCCGGACCGAGCATCCCCACAGCGCCGTGACCAAGGCGTTCACGTCCTGCGGCGGGCTCAGCCAGGAAGGGCCCCTGTGTCCCCGCTGGTCACCCTCCCCGTGCATGGCACCGGCCTCATGGGCCCGCATCAGAGCCGCTCCGGGGACGACACCCCGAGCAGGCCCAGGCCATTGGCCAGGACCACCCGGGTCGCCTCGTTGAGCCAGAGCCGGGTGCGGTGCAGGTCGGTGACCTCCTCGTCGGCCTCGCGCGGGCGGACCCGGCAGTCGTCATACCACTTGTGATAGCGGCCGGCGAGATCCTCCAGGTAGCGCGGAACCCGGTGCGGCTCGCGCATCCTGGCCGCCTGGGCGACGATCCTGGGGAAGTCGCCGAGGATCGCCAGCAGCGCGGCCTCGGAGTCGTGGGTGAGCAGCGAGGGGTCGAACCCGTCGGCGAGGTGCACACCATCCTCACCGGCCAGGCGGGTGACGTTGCAGGTCCGGGCGTGGGCGTACTGCACGTAGTAGACCGGGTTCTCGTTGGTGTGCTTGCGAAGCAGGTCCAGGTCGATGTCGATCATGGAGTCGGTCGAGAACCGGGTCAGGGCGTAGCGGGCGGCATCGACTCCCACCGCCTCGACCAGGTCCTCGAGCACCACCACGGTCCCGGCCCGCTTGCTCATCCGCACCGGCTGGCCGTCCTGGATCAGGTTGACCATCTGGCCGATCAGGATCTCGAGGTTCTCGTGCGGGGTGTCGCCGAACGCCGCGCACATGGCCATCATCCGGGAGACGTAGCCGTGGTGGTCGGCGCCGAGCATGATGAAGGCCCGGTCGAAGCCGCGCTCGCGCTTGTCCAGGTAGTAGGCCAGGTCACTGGAGATGTAGGCGGGCTCGCCGTTGGACTTGATGACGACGCGGTCCTTGTCGTCCCCGTAGTCGGTCGTCCGCAGCCACGTGGCGCCGCTCTTCTCGTACATCACCCCCAGCTCGGTCAGCCGGGCGATGGCACGGTCGACGGCACCGGACTCGTGCAGGGCGTTCTCGTGGAAGTAGACGTCGAACTCGACGCCGAAGTCGTGCAGGGATGCCTTGATCTCGGTGAACATCAGGTCGACGCCGAGCACCCGGAAGCGTTCCTGCGCCTGCGCGTCGGGCAGGTCGAGGATGCCGGGCTCACTCGTCATGACCGCGGTGGCGATGTCGTCGATGTACGCGCCGGCGTAGCCGTCCTCCGGAGCTGCGTCGCCTTTGGCCGCGGCCAGCAACGACCGGGCGAACCTCTCGATCTGGGCGCCGTTGTCGTTGAAGTAGTACTCGCGGGTCACCTCCGCGCCGCAGAACTCCAGTATCCGGGCGAGCGCGTCACCGACCGCGGCCCAGCGGGTGCCGCCGAGGTGGATCGGGCCGGTCGGGTTGGCCGAGACGAACTCGAGGTTGATGACGTGACCGGCCTCGGAGTCGTTGTGGCCATAGGTCGCGCCGGTCGTCACGATGGTGCGGGCCAGCTCGCCGGCAGAGGCGGCCTCGACGGTGATGTTCAGGAAGCCGGGCCCGGCCACGTCGACGGCCTTGATGCCCTCGACCTCCCGGAGGCGGGTGGCAAGGCGCGTCGCGACCTCGCGGGGCGGCATACCGGCGCCCTTGGAGAGCTGCAGCGAGACGTTCGTGGACCAGTCGCCGTGCTCACGGTTCCTGGGCCTCTCCACCCGCACGTCATCGGGGACGTCCACGGTGAGCTCGCCCGCGGCTATGGCCTGGGCGAGGGCGTTACGGATGGCGAGGGCGAGCTGTTCGGGGGTCACCCCGAGATTCTAGCTAGGGACGGACCTGCGCCTGCCGGGCCGGCACTCGCCGCCGCACAGACGAGCCTCAGACGCCGTCCGAGGGGTGACCACCGGTCAGCGCCCGGATCTTGATGACCAGCTCGTACGGATCGAACGGCTTGGCCACGAACTCGTCGACGGCAGCCCGCTCGGCCTTGGCCCGGTCCTGTTCCTGCGCCGACGCGGTGACCATCACGATCGGGATGTGCGCCAGCCTCGGGTCGGCCCGGATCGCCGCCACCATCCACCAGCCGTCCCGCCGCGGCATGATGACGTCCACGGTGATGGCGTCGGGCAGCGGCTGGGTCACGTCCTGAAGGATCTCCAGCGCTTCCTGCCCGTCGACGGCCTCGACCACCTCGTAGCCCTCGAGCTCGAGGTTGACCCGGATGAGTCGCCGGATCTGCTCGGTATCGTCGCAGACCAGAACGCGCCCGCTGTTCCCGCCTGGCTCCCCGCCGGGCCCATGACCCCGCGCACCACCTCGCGCACCGGCCGGTGCATCGGTCGGTGCATCGGTCGGCTCACCACCGGGCACGCGGTCACGCTCGGTGGAGCGGCCCCATTCCATAGTTGCAAGACTAGGCTGCTAGCCTCAGCGGCGCGTCAAACCACGACAGAAAGTCCCGACAGCCCAACAGAACGTCTCGACAGCCCAGTCGAGTGCAGCAAGCCTCGACACCCGAGTCGAGTATCAGAAGACCGGTCAACAGGGCCTTTGGCCCCCGTAGCTCAGGGGATAGAGCGCCGCCCTCCGGAGGCGGAAGCGCAGGTTCGAATCCTGCCGGGGGCACCCACCAGCAGGCTCTTGACCTGCGGAAAGGTCGTTTGACTCTCTGGATGTGCAACAGGCGTGCAA